>NZ_JBHUYJ010000026.1:0-77438 GCF_042668715.1 Streptomyces sp. NPDC057271 | reverse complement strand
CTATCGCCTCGCTGATCTCGGCCTCGGTCACGTTCTCACTGGTCATCGGTGCATCCTCCATGATCGGGAGTTACACCGAACGATTTACAGTCCCCTCGTTGACGTGCGCAAGGTATGCGGCGTCTGGCTTCGTCGCGTGCCGGAGCACCGTCTCCTCGAAGGGCACGTGCAGGTAGTAGCACCGTGTGACGCCCTGGTGGGCGCGGACCAGGTCCTGGAGCATCGTGCCGTAGCGGACGGCGTACAGGATGCCCTCCAGGACGACGTGGAAGCCGTTGTCGAGGGCGTAGCGGGCCGTGAGGTCGATCAGGCCGATGTTGGCGCCGCCGGGCCGGTCGCGTTCGCGCAGCACGATCCGGCGGAGGTTGTCCTGGGCGACGATGGCGAGGTTGCGGCCGAACTTCTCGCGCAGGCCGGCCGCGACGGACGACTTGCCCGAGGCGCTGTTGCCACGGAGCACGATCAGGCGCGTTTTCTCAGTCCCCACAGTCCCTGTCCCTGGGGCGTTCATGATCCGGACTCCCGCGCGTACAGCTCGCAGGGGATGACGGTTCCGTCGTCGCCGGGCCGGTCGGACGTGCCGATGCGGGTGAACCCGGCTTTGACCAGGACGCGGCCGGAGGCCGGGTTGTCGGGGTGGTGCATGGCCTCCAGCCGGGTCAGGCCGGCGGTGGTGAAGGCGGCGGCCACCACCTGGTGGGCGGCCTGGGTGGCGTAGCCGCGGCCCCAGCTGTCGTCCCGGAGGATGTAGCTGAGGGTGCCCATGACCGGGGTGCGTCGGCGCAGGGAGATCAGGCCGATCAGGTCGCTCTCGTGGAGGATGCCCCAGCTCCACTGCGCGCGCGGGGTTTCGGCGGCTCGGGCCAGGGCCGTGCGGATCTTCTCGTGGGCCTGGTCGAGGGTGAGGGGCTTTCCGGTGGTGTGCCGGATCGAGGCGCCGCTGTAGACGCGGGTGAGGGCGGGGGCGTCGGCCAGGGCCAGGGCGCGCAGGGTCACCATGCGGTGGTCAGCTCCTTCGCGGTGGGGCGGTCGGCGGGGTCAAAAACGAGGCACGCGGTGATGGCGGCCTCGAACTCGGGGAACGGCCACGGCCGGACGTCACGCAGCGGTGTGGTGGTGCCCTTGGCGATGACGGCGAGCTTCTCCAGGCGGTCGAGGTCGTCGTCGTAGCGGACGGGGCGGTGGCCGGTCCAGCACCAGAACAGGGAGGCGCCCAGGCTCCAGATGTCGGCGGCCAGCTGCGCCTGGACGTGCGTGTCGGCGGGGGTCGCGAGGATCGCGGTGGCGAGTTCGGGGGCGGTGGTGTGGGTGAGGGCTCCCCGGTACGGGACGCGGCGGTGGCCGGTGTCGGGGCCACAGGCGAGGGCGTAGTCGATGACCGCGGCCTGGCCGGCGGGCGTGACGAGGGTGTTGGTGGGCTGGACGTCGGCATGGGCCCAGCCGGCAGCGTGCATACGGGCGAGGTGCTCCGTCCAGGTGCGGGCGATGCCCGCGAGCCAGGGGCGCACCGAGGCGCGGTCTCCATCCGGTCCCCGGGCGAGGGCGAGGGCACGCCACAGGGGTACGCCGTCGACCCAGTTGACGGCCAGCCAGCGGCCGCCGTTCCATGTGCCGGCGCTCACCCGGTAGTCGGGGCTCAGGGCGTCGGCGGCGGTGAGGTGGCGGAGGTGGTCGTCCTCCTGGGCCATCTCGGCGGCCTTGTCGCGGGCGTTGTCGCCGTCGGGGTTGTTGGCCTTCAGGGCGACGGCGCCCTTGGTGCCCTGGATCTTCCAGGCCCGGGAGCCGCGCCGGTCGCTCAGGAGCTGGATCGCGGCGGGTTCGCCGGTGTGTCCGGTGAGGAGGGAGACGGCTTCGCCGGGGGGAGCAGGTGCCTGGCCCATGTGCGGATCTCCATCCAGTCGGTGGGGATGTGCTCGAACACGTCGCGGCCGTCGTCGTCGGCCGAGGCGAGCGCGACGGCCAGGTCGGGGGTCGCGGCGAGGAAGCGTGGGTCTCGGCGGCGTACGGCGGCCCTCACGGGGAGGAACGAGGCGGGGGCGGCCGGGATCCGGTGGCCGGCCGCGGTGACTTCCTCTTCGCCCGCGTAGAACTTGCCGAACATCACCCCGACCAGGCTGTAGAGGTTCTTCAGCACCCAGTGCGGCCAGCCGAGCAGGTCACGGTGCCGGATGCCGGGTACGTCGCCCAGCAGGACGATGTTCTCGCGCCGCAGGGCGCCGTGCGGCCGGTTCAGCAAGGGCCGCAGCCACTCCGCGGCCTCGGCGCCCGCGTGGAAGAGCTCCGCCTGGACCGCGTCGGCGTCGCCGTCGGCGCGGTAGACCGTCCAGGTCGTCAGGCCCTGCTGGAGCGACGGAGCGAGGTAGGGGCAGTGGGCGGTCATCTGGCGTACGTAGCCGCTGATGTCCACGGACCTCGGCCGGGCGGTGGCGGCTTCAACGAGGCGCAGCGCCCCGGCGGTGGGCCGGGGCGCTGCGCTGGGGCGGCCGGTGGTCACCGGCGGGCGGTCTCCGGCTGGTCGGGCGCGACGTCGTCGCCGTCGCCGCCGCCGGCGGGGCCGCAGTCCCACTCCGCGACCACGGTGCCGGTCTCCCGGTAGCGGGCGATGGCGCCCTGGTCGAGGCTGCCGTCGGCGTCGGTGAACCAGATCTCCGGCAGCGGCCCGTACGCCGCCTCGTAGGCGGTGACCCAGGCGATCGGGCCGTGGCCGTTGTTCGCGACGTGACGGATCGGCTGGCCGGCGGTCTCCAGGCACAGGGCCTCGTAGGCCGGGGTGCCGAGCAGTTCGTGCCACGCCTTGTCGACGGCCGGGGAGAACATCTCGGGTGCGGACTGGCCGGTGCGGAAGCGCTGGCCGGTGATGGTCAGGAACCGTCCCAGTTCGGTGGTTGCGGTGCTCACGGTGGTGCCCCTCTCGGTGTCGAGTGGTGCTCCCCCGGCCCGGGTTGGGCCAGAGGTGGTGCCGTGCACCGCGCACCCGAAGGGATCCGGTCCCGGTCGGGTGCGCGGTGGTCTCAGGGGGCCATGGCGGCCTGGGGTGCGACGCCCGCGAGGCGGTCCAGGCGCTCGTACAGGGCGCGGACGAGCCGGGCCCGGTTCTGGGCGCAGCGGGCGGTGCCGTCCGGCGGGGCGGACAGGCGGCGGTCGGCTTCGGCGAGGACGACGTCGGCCAGGGCGCGGGCGGCGTGGTCTTCGGGCAGCAGGTCCGCGGCGCGGCGGACGTCGGCGACGACGGCGCGGGCGGTGCCGGTGAGCAGTAGGGCGATCTGCTGGAGGTCCGCGGGTGGAAGGCTGGGGTTCCCGGTCCATCCGAGCACGGCCTTGACCAGAGCCTTGTGGAGCTCCCGGTCGAGGGGGAGTTCAGTGTCGAGGCGCCCCTCGGGGTCGTGGAGGACCAGGTGGGTGCTGCTCATCGGGCGCCCGCCGCGTCGGCGTCCTGTTCGTGGTCGCCGGTGTCGGCTCCCGGAGGCGGGACGGCGAGGAAGCGGGCGTAGCCGCGGTCGGCGCGGGCGATCAGCGCCGGGGAGGGCTGGCCGAAGGCGTGCGGCTGGTCTTCCGGTTGGGGGCCGGCGGGTGTGGGTGCGCTCATGGGCACCGCCTCCGTGTGCTGAGTGCGTCGCGTCGGTGTTGTTCGACGCTACGGAGGCCGCCGCACGGTTCTCAACGAGATTGCGGGTAATTGCGGAGCTCTACTCCAGTGCGTCAATCGCGGCCTGGATGAGTGCGCGGGCGGCGTCGCCGTGCACGGCCATCTCCGCGAGGCCGACGAACGCCTTGGCGTAGTCGGCGAGCTCGCGGGGCTGCGTCACCTTGATCTCCGCCGTCAGGGTCTCCACCACGGCCACGGTGTCGTCGTGGAGGTAGAACGCCTCCAGCGGCCACACGGTGCGCTGCGCGGCGAACGGGATGATCCCCAGCGAGACCGACGCGAGCGGCATCACGGCCAGGAGGTGGCGCAACTGCCCGCGCATCGCCTCGGGGTCGGCAGTGCGGAACCGCAGGACGGACTCCTCCATGAGGACGACGTAGCGGTGGCCGCCCTCGTAGAGGAACCGGGAGCGGGCGATGCGGGCGGCGACGGCTTCGGCGACGTCGTTGGGGGTGCCCTGGAAGCGGGTGATCTGCTCCATGAGGGCGGTCGCGAAGCCAGGTGTCTGGAAGAAGCCGGGCGGCACGTTGGAGACGTAGACCCGGCAGACGCGGGTCTGCTCGTGCAGGGCGTTCCAGTCCTGTTGGACCTTGCGCATCCCGTCCTTGTGCAGGCGGCGCCACTCCAGGTACATCGAGTCGACGGCGCGGGCGGTGGCGATGAGGTCGTCGGCCTGGTCGTCGGCGTCGCAGGCCGCGCACCAGGCGCGGATGTCCCCGTCGGAGGGCGGGGCGTCGCCCTTCTGGATGCGAGTGGTCTTCGCGGGATGCCAGCCGCACCGGGCGGAGAGGTCCCTCCCGGTGAGGCCGGCGTCCTTGCGCAGGTGCTGCAAGCGCACGGCCAGCGCCTCACGGGCCGCCTGTGCGCTGGACGATGGGGATGCGCTCATGGGGCTGCTCAGGGGGCCTGGACGGTGTACTTCTCGTGCGGGACGCCGCGCTCCCACACGGTCTCGAAGGCAGCGTGGCACAGGGCGACAGCGGCCGGGTCGGTGGTGCGTTCCTTGCCGTCGGCTGCCCAGTCGCCGGTGCCGGTGAAGTGGTGGAACTGCACGAGCCTGTCGTCCAGGAGCCAGAAGTCGTTGCCGGGCAGCGCGATGTCGGAGGCGCGGCGGCGGGGCAGCCAGCGCACGTCCTCGCCGGCCTGGAGGTTGAGGGGGGTGATGGCGTGCTCGTAGCGGATGTAGTCGGTGACCGGCTCGGAGACGATCCGGGCGCGGCGCATCACCACGCCGCGGGCGACCGCGTCCTTCACGAGCGGCATCCACTGGGGCCAGAACGAGCGGGCCGGGTCGAGGTTCGGGACGCCGGTCCGGAGGAAGGCGGCGTAGTCGTCCGTCTCGTCGCCGACGGCGTACTGGTCACGCATCTCCAGGTGGACCGCCGTGCGGTGGGTGTCGGCGAGCAGTTCAGCGAACGTCGCGGTGTTCAGCTGCTGCGCGTTCAGCGGCATCGCACGCCTCCCTCAAGATCTGCACCATGTGGAACGGGATCCGGATCACCCGCTCGTGCGGCGGGATCCCCGTCTTGTGGCCGGCCACCCACTCGGTGGAGCCGACCAGGGACTTGAGGAGGGCGTCGGCTTCCTCGCCCTGGAGGACCAGGTCCGCGCTCTCCTCTTCCACCCACACCGTCGCTGATCCCTCACCGCCGGTGTTGGGGTCGATCCCGACGAACCGTAGCGTCATCACGTACTCCCCTGGGACTCGGTTGCGCGTAGTTGCGCAGACCGTCCCGCAAGCGGGGACCGGCGTCAAGGGCACCTCCCCGACCGGGCGCTGTCAGGCGAGCTTCGGCCGCGGTTGGCGAGAGGCGGTCTTGTGCCGCCGCTCGCGCCTGGCTGAGGCTTGGCTGATCACACACCAAGGGGGGTGCCTCGATGGGACGGTTCAAGCCCAAGAAGCAGCGGAGCAACCAGCCGCCGCGTCAGCGGTTCCACATCGACGACCGGGCCGTCAGCCAGGCGGAGATCCTGGCGGCCGGGGAGCAGCTGAGCAACAACGTCGACGACCACGGCCGGCTGCTCTACATGAACTCCCCCGTGCTCGGGCTGGGGCAGGTAGCCACTGGGATCGACCCGGACACAGGCACCCTGCAGACCACCGACGGCGAGGATCCGATGCCGGTGGCCCTGTTCGAGCCCGAGCGCGCGATGATGTCCCGGCTCCCGGGCGGCGCGCCCACCGAGATCCAGGTCGAGGGCGCCATCGCGTCCGGGATGCGGCGCTTCCCCCGTGGCGTCGCCGATCTGCGGACCATCCCCGGCTGGGCCCTGCACCGGCTGTCCGACGACCGGCTCGAGCTGCGCTCCCCCGACGGCGGTGTCTACTCCCGCATCACCGTCCCGGCCTCGCCCGACTGGTACTCCGCTGCCCTGCACCACGGGTACGCGGTGTGCTTCTACGGCCCGCAGCTCGGCGTGCGTACCCCGCCGGGCAGTACGCAGGCGAAGTACACCGACGCCGAGCGGCTGGAGGAGTTCCGTACCGCCCGGGGCCGCGGGCTGGTCGCCGCCGGGATCATCGCCTACCGCAACAACCGCTGACCGCGCCGGACGGTCGAGGAGGAGAACGCATGCCTACAGGAGTAGCCGTCGTCTGCGACACGGACGACTGCCTCGCCATCTATCTGGCGGTGGAGACCGGCAACGACGGAGACGAGCGCTCCGCGAACGACGTCTCCCAGCTGGCGCGCAAGGCGGCTGAGGGCGACGGCTGGGTAATCGGCTTCGGCTTCCAGCAGCCGGTGATGACCTGCCCGGGATGCGCGGACGGCCGCGGCCCGGTCCGGGAACGCGGCACCTGCCGGCGGTGCATAGGCCGCACCGATGAGACGTCCAGGTGCACGTACTGCCTGCACACCGAACCGCCGGGCGACGACGGCTGACGGCCACACGGTCCGTGACACCGGAAGCGGGCCGTCGTTGACTCGTACGACTGCACAGAGCCGGCCCCGAGGACGTCATGGCTGATCCCTCGGGGCCCTTGGTATTGCTGGACGGGCTACTGCATCAGCGCGGCGAGGGCCTACTCAGCCCTCTGCACGCCCATCGTGGCCGCGATGGTGATGCCAGCCTCTACGAGCCTCTCATTCGACGGTGTCGTCCGTCACCGTGACGTCGGCCTGGGCAGCCCACTTCTGCACGTCGGCCGCGTAGCGCTGGACGCTCCAGTACTTGGTGCGGATGGTGCCGTCGGTGGTCATCTGGAGGGTCTCGGGGTAGCCGAAGTGTTGGATCAGACCGGCGGCGAGGGTCGAGGTGGCCGCGATGAGTCCGGGGCCGTCTTCGGCAAGGTCGTCGATGTCGAAGACCGAGGTTGCCTCGGGCGGGACGCTGACTTGGTACGCACCGAGCGTTCCGCCGAATCCGCGAGGCTGTCGCAGTTCGGCTGGCAGATCAGTGGTCACAGGCACGATGGTGGCGCGGACTGTCGCCGTTCCGCCGGCCGCGGCACGGTCTCGCGCGTGACGGGCCAGAAGGCGGAGTCCGGACCAGACGGCGAGGACCAGG
This sequence comes from Streptomyces sp. NPDC057271, assembly GCF_042668715.1. Taxonomy (NCBI): domain Bacteria; kingdom Bacillati; phylum Actinomycetota; class Actinomycetes; order Kitasatosporales; family Streptomycetaceae; genus Streptomyces; species Streptomyces sp. NPDC057271. The sequence goes on along the minus strand of NZ_JBHUYJ010000026.1, from coordinate 70,282 downwards.
TCCTCGTCCTCGATGCGGCTGGCGGTGGTGTTCTCGTCGACCTGGCCCGGGCTGGCGAGGTCGACGCGGTTGGAGGCTATTGCCGCGAAGGCGCCGGCGCCGCTCTGGTGAAGCTCGCACGCGAGCCATCGAGCCGTCGCGGGGTTGTCCCCGCCGTGGGCGATCAGGCGGCGGCTGCCGACCGTCGCGTAGCGGGTGTAGGCGCCGCGTGGGATGACGAGGAGGTCCTTGTTCAGGGTGTCCTGGCGGAAGTCGCGCAGCGTCTTGGTGTCGAGGGTGAAGTCGCCGCTAAGGTCCGGAACGAGGGTGACGACGACGTAGGTCTGGTCGCTGGTGTCGAGGCGGCTGGTCAGATCTCGTTCGTAGCGGACGAGGTCGTCGTGGCGGGCCTGGCGGCGGGCGAAGCGGTCCTGGTAGCCGGCTGAGACCTCCGCCTCGGTCAGGTAGGTGATGCTGGCGCCGTTGCGCCGTGGGTAGCGGAAGCCTTCGTTGATCAGGACCCCGTGCGGGGCCCCGGGGCTGCGAGGCACCGCGATCAGAAGGATTCCGTGGCCGGGGGTGCTGGGGTCTTCGATCTGCCTGACGTCGAAGGTGGGCAGCGGGTGGACGAGGTCAGCCACGATGCTCCGGATGCGCAGCACCTCCCGGTCACCGAGCTCGACGCCGGGCAGTTCCGCCGCCCGAGCCTGCTCGTCCTCGGTAACGCCGAGCAGGAGGGCGCCGCCGGCGGTGTTGGCCAGGGCTGCCAGATCACCGGCCAGGTCGCGCCGGGCCTTGTCGTTACCGCCGTAGAGCTCACCCTTGAACTCCAGGTCGTACGACTCGGAGAGCGCGTCGGTGCCGACTGCGGCAGCGATCTGGGCGTATGAGACCTCGCCGAGCGGAGCTCCGAAGAGACCCTCCAAGCGGCGGGAACGAAGAGCGACCATGGCATCTGATGGTGCCCGATGAGCCTCGGTCTGTCCCGGGGTTTCTGCCGCATCGATCAAAGCTGCCGCTGAAGACGCGTCTGAGAGCTGCAGGTCGGGGATATCCCTGGCGCCGCGATGGACAGACCAGCCACCATGAGCGGGTGGGTCAGAGCAAGAAGCACCACTTCGTGCCGCAGATGTACTTGCGGAACTTCGCCGACGACAAGGGCCGCACCCAGGTCGTACGCCTGGCGACGAAGCGGTCGACGACGGAGCGGATCAATACGGTCGCCGCGACGAACCACTTTCACAGGCTCACGGTCGGCGACGAGGAGAGCCTGCATCTGGAAGACGCGGCCACGGCGTTGGAAGGCCGTGCCGCCCAGCCGATGCTCCGGCTGATCGACCCCAGCAAGCGGGTTTGGCCGCTGCCCAGAGAGGAGCGGATGACCCTGGCGTTCTTCATCGCGTTCCAGTACCTGCGGGTGCCGGTCAAGCGAGACGCCCTGAGCAGCCTGGCTGCTCAGCTGCCGGAGATCTTCGGCGGAGACCTCCCGGAGGAGCTCCGCGAGCTGGACATCCCGATCATGCATGCCATGAGCATGGTGGGCGCCGCCCTTCCTGAAGGAGCAGCCGAGTTGTGCAACCGCACGTGGTGGATCGTCGACTTCAAACGGAAGCGACTGGCTACATCGGACGTCCCGGTGATCCCGCTGCCGGACGAGAACACCACGGAGCGGAGCGCGGCGGGCTTGCGGTCGCCGGGAGGCGTGTATTTCCCTCTCTCTCCACAAACTGCGCTGTTCATCGGCCCACCCGGCACGGCTCCTGAGGCAGACCAGATTGTCCCGGGCAATGCGCGGCTGGCCCGTCAGTTCACGACCGCCACGTTGGCGTGGACCCGAGACTGCCTGTTCCATCACCCCGACGATGACCCTCTCCGCGGGTACACGCTGCCGGAGCCCCGGCGAGGGGAAATCCGGTGGGAGGTCTGGGGTGGGCCTGAGCCTGACCAGCCGCAGCCGGCCACCGCGTAACGGCTGGGCGCAACGTCGTTGGAGGCTGCGCCCCCGAGCCGGGCCCCGGAGACGTCAGGGCGACCGGACCGGACAGGCCCGGTTCGCGGCCGCCGGACGGGACGAGTCAGTCGACGTCGGTGGTGCCGGTCGCGCCGCGGGGCCGGTTGCGGGCCCACTTCTTGAGGTCGCCGACGCGGAAGAGGTGTTCGTGGCCTCGGTGGACCGGGGCCGGGAAGTCCGGGTCGTCGGCGCGCGCCCGGCGCAGGGCTGCGAGCGTGATCTGCGGCAGGTGGTCCTGCTGGGCCTTGCGCAGCCCGACCACCGCATCGTCCGGGTCCCCGGCCGGAGCCGGCACCGCCGCGGGCTTCACGAGCGGCGCCGCCGGGGTGTCGGCTGCTTGGTCGGCGGGAGGGTTGAGGCTCCAGGCGTCGGCGAGGCCGTCCAGGTCGGTCGCCGGTTCAGTGGCAGGGGCGGGCGGGAGCGGCTGGGCGCTGGTGTCCCGAGCGTCGGTGAGGGCGTCGGCGGGCGGAGCGGCGGGGGCGGCGGTCTTCTGCAGGGCCGGGCCGGTCGTGCCCTTCGCGTGGGCGCCGGACATCGCCCACTCACGGGCCTCGGCGTTCGACAGGTTGAGTACCTGGGTCTCCTGGGCGCGGCCGCGGGTGACGACTTGGACGCGGCCGGGGTGCTCGGTCGGCATCGGGATGGGGCTGACTTCGGGTACGAGCATGCGCCAGGCGTTGAGGGTGTAGCGGACCAGGATCCGGGTGGCGAAGTTCTCGCGCATCTCGGGGCCGCCGATGGCGCGGGCGGTGGCGGACTGCGCGACCAGGAGGACGTGGAGGCGGACCTGGCGGCCCATGAAGAGGATCTCGGCGAGCGCGTCGACGGCCGGGGAGGTCTTCGGGTCGCCGGACTCGCGGATCTTCGCCCAGTACCGCTTGAGCTGCGCCATGGTGGCGTTGACCTCTTCGAGGAGGATCACCAGCCGCGGGCCGACCCGCCACGGCTCGCGCTCGAGGACGTCGTCGGCCAGCTCCTCGGCGAGACCGAGGCGGCGCCGGCCTTCCTGGGCGAGCCCGATCAGGGCGTCGTGGATCTCGGCGATGTCCCGGCAGTAGGTGACGCCGGGTACGCCGCGCGCCCAGCTGTGGGAGATCCGCTTGAAGTCCAGGACGAAGGCGTGCGCGCCGTTGTGGATGAACTGGCAGCAGATGGTGCGCAGGATGGTCGACTTGCCGCCGCCGGTGCCTGCTGAGATCAGGACGTGCGGGGAGTCGGCGTCCAGGTCGACGGAGACCTTCTTCTTGCCCGCGCCGAAGCCGATCAGCGGCGCGGACTCGGGCATCTTCGCGAGGATCTCGCGTACGCCCGGGTCGGCCAGGCCGAGCTTCTTGGGTGGGGCCTTGCGCTTCTTGACGACGACGTGCGTGTTCCTGCCCGCGCGCTGCCAGGTGAAGGAGACGTTCTCCAGGGCGAGCTTCTTCTTGATGAGGTCGGCGACCAGGTCCTCGTTGAACCGCAGGTGCCCGGGGGTGTCGATGCGTATCTCCGCGTCGTCGTCGGAGAAGTTCCTGGGGACGTGCAGGTAGCGGCGCGGGTCGGTCAGCTCCGACATGCCCAGCGGCATGGCGAGCGCCTCGTGCAGCGGGGTCACCCACTCGCGCATGAACTCCCGGCGCTTGCGGGTGGCCAGCCGGTACGCGGTGGTGCCCACGGCTGCGGCGGAGACCAGGCCGATGCTGCCCGTCTGCGCGGCCGCGAAGGCCGGGTCCGGGTTCTCCCAGACGTCGGTCACGGCGGCGACGGTGGCGTCCTGCTTCTCCCACAGGGCGTAATAGCCGCCGGCGCCGGTCGCGGCCAGGCCACTGATGCGGAAGGTCAGCCGCTGCCACCCGGCCCGGTAGGAGGACCGGGACACCCTGCCTTCGACCTTCGGCAGGACGCGGGTGCCCGAGCGCCAGAACGTCGCGTCGGTCTTCCGCTCCCCGTCCATGGGGCGGCCGGCCAGGAACCGGCCGATGCCGAACATCAGCGACTCGGCGGTCTCTTCCACCTGCTTGTCGAACTTGCTTTGTGCCATGGCCGTGCCCTTTCGGTGTGCGTCCAGGCACCTCACACCCGGAAGCGGACACCTCCCTTCTACGGCCGTCGGCCTGTGGACAGCGGCGAGCGTGCAGGTCAGGGCAGCGCGGCGGAGTGGCTGATGTGGCGGGCCGGTCCGGCGAGGGTCAGGCGGTGCCCTCGGTGGTGACGGGCACTTCCAGCGGGACGGTCCAGACGCTGCCCTTCGACCTGGCGGTGATGCTCAGGCGTACGGGCGCATCCGCGTAGTCGCGGAGCCAGTCCGGCGTGCTGGTCGTCGACCAGGTGGGCGAAGTGGTGGGCGTCAGGCCGTAGCGCGTCCACTCCCCGACTGCGAGCTGCTGCGGGGCGACGGTCCGGCCGGTGTCGTCGCGGCCGTCGGCGCTGAACTTCCACGGCCCCCAGATGTGCGCACGTACCTGCTCCGGGGTGGCGGTGCCAGCGAGCCGGGGGCCGTTGCCGCGGTGCGGGTTGTCGTTGCGGATGGACACGGTGATCTCGATGGCGTCGTGGGACAGCAGCCCGGGTGGCCCTTCGAGGTGGACCCGCAGCATGGCGGTGGAACGGGCCTCGTTGGCCACGACGGCGCAGCGGAAGTCCGGGGTGAGATCGGCGTGCAGGCGCTGCTGCTCGATTCGGGACAGGGTCTGCGCGGCCCCGTTGGCGTTACGTGCCGCCCTCCAGGAGCCGATGGCGGCGAAGGCAGCGACGATCGCCACGCCCAGAGCCAGGGCTGCAATCGTGTCGGTGGTGGTCATGGGCTGGACGCTATCGCCGCGCTCGCCCCCTCGGGGCCTGGACGATCAACGTAGGGGCCCGGCCAGCTACGCGGGGGTGTGGTCGGGGTCCGGCAGCTGCGGCGGGAAGTGCCGCTCCAGGATCTCCGCCCACCGGTGCAGGACGACGAAGCCGGTGGTGTCGGCCTGCGCCTGGACCAGTTCGGTCAGCGCGTCGACGAACGGCTGGGCAGGCGTGCCGGGCGGCAGCGCGGCAGCGGCCTGCTTCAGGCGCTCGTGCGCGGCTGGGAAGACGCCCTTCGCCCATGCGTCCTGTTCCTTGATACGCCGGGAGCCGTCCTCGAAGCCGATCTGCATGATGATCCACTGCGGGCAGTCCGGGGTGTGCCACATCTGGATCGGCATGCCCACCCCGACGCAGGCATTCTCCGGCCCGGGGCCGGCCTTGCAGTCCGGGCACAGCTCGCCTTCCGTCTTCGCGAAGCCCTCCATCGCCTACTCCCCTCGTCTGGAAGGCCACGAGCCTGCCACGGAAGATCACCGCTGAACAGGGATTTGCCGGGGCGGCGTTCAGCTTGGTGACCTCACGGTATGGCCATCAGCGGGGGCAGTCGTCCAAGGTGGGGCGATGAGCGCGCTCCGACCCGGTGACATCACCGACGAAATGATCCAGGCCATGGACACGGCCAAGCGGCTGGGACTGCAGAAGGACTTGCGGGCCCTCGCCGCCAACATCCGTGCCGACGCCGAAGGCCGGTACGACGGGGCAGAGCCCGGGTGGCGGGCCGGTGTCGAGTGGTCGCTGCTGTGGATCGAGAACACGGCCGCACAGCTGACGCAGGGCAGCGGCGCCGGCGGCCGTCAAGGCGTGTCGCCGGAGTAGTAGAAGCGGCAGCTGACGCCCGGCCCGGGTGTGCGGGGTTCGCCGGGCCGCGGGTCGTACAAGGCGCGGCCGCCGGGCCACCGCGACAGCTCGGTCGTCAGGGCGACGCCGTCGTCGACTTCCTCGGTCCGCCAGCCGTGGATGTCCAGCAGCAGGCCGTCCAGTGGCCCGCCGACCAGTTCGGCGTAGGTCCGGTGCGGGAGCGGGCCGGGGTTGGGGTCGTCGTGGTCCGCGCCGTAGACGCGTCCGTTCAGCAGCTGCTCATCGCCGTTCATCCGATCAGCGTGGCAGCCGTCACCGACAACGACGCGCGCCGCCGGCCCCGGCCGTGATGGACGGCACCTCTTCCCCTCGGCTATCGCGTGGGAAAGAGGTGTCCTCGTCGCAAACAGGCTTGCCCACCGGGCCTGACCAGGGAAAACGAGGGGTGTCCGATTTGCCGGGCTCCCACTCCCGGTCACACCTCCGGTCCCCCGCTGAAAGCAACCGTGCAGGCACCTCTCCAGCCCCCTCCCGGTGCAACCCTCCCCGGGGCGGCTTGCCCAAGCCCTGCCGTGCTGTCTGTCCCGGCTGGATGGGAGGCCCGCCCGGCCTGCACGGATAACGTGATGGCGTTCATCAGCGAGGCAGGGAGAGAGCACGTGACAGTGGCGAGGGAGCGGCTGTGTGACTGGGTGGTCAACAAGGACCAGGTCTGGGTCCACGGTGACCGGATCACTGACGGTCGCGTCGCGTTGGACATGGACGGCATCGCCGGTCTCGACCCGAGCATCGTGAACAAGGACGGGCAGTGGCGGATCCGTAAGAGCCGGAACCCGCAGTGGCTGGGCCCGGACCACCCGGACCTGTCCGACTGCCTTCCCTACACCGGCGCCGACTGGGAGCCGGTGCGGTGGTCGAACTGGACGACTGGCGGCGCCCGGATCGGCGCGGTCCACGGCCGGCCCGTCGCCGTGCACGCCGAGTGGCTGTCGCGGCTCGAGGCCGGCTACCGGATCGAGTGCTCTCCCGAGAACCCGCTCCTGCGCATCATCTCCGAGGCAGCCGCTCCGGCCGTGATCTACGGCACGGTCCACGCGAAGCCCACCATCGTCGGCTCCGTCGTGCCCGTGCAGGTGGAGGCGAGCCCGGCCGTGCTCCAGGCCATCGTGGAGGAGATCAGCGGCTGACCGACGTGCGCTCGGACGCCGCGGGGGCTTGCCCAGCCAGCCTTCAGGCTTGCCCACCCGCCGAATCGGTCACCGGGGCAGGCATGACCGATCTCCACGGTCATCGGTCAAACCGCACGTCAGCGCACGTGACCGATCCATGCAACTCCCCCGCCGACCGGTCACCGGCCATCGGTCAGCCGCTGCCTCGCCGAGAGATTCCGGGGCAGGGCCGTGACCGACGCCGCCCCCACCCGACGCGCCCCGGCCCGGGTGGGCAGCCACCTGTCGCGGCGGCTTGCCCAGGTTCCCCTTGGGCTTGCCCACTCCCCCCGGAACACCCCGTTGCCGCCCTTCTGCTGGGCAAGCCGCCCTCCTGGACGGCTTGCCCAGACTCCCCGGGTCCGCGCAGCTATCCGCGGCGCCTGAACAGCCCGCGGGCCCTCGACACCTCCGCTTCGGCCGCCGTGCCGGCTGCGACGTCCTCGGCCTGGCGCTGCGCCACCGGCTCGGCCTCCGCACGAGCGATGGACTCCTTCGCGCACGCCCCGCACAGGTCGTCCCACTCCCCCGGCCACGAAGACCGCGTCGTCTCCTGCCAGCGTTCGTCGGAGAACCGCGCCCCGCACCGTGCGCACACCGGCCGCTTCGCCTCCCGATCCGCTGCCTCCCGCTCCGCCCGCCGGTCTCGGGCCTCCTTCCGCTGCGCGGCGTACAGGCGGTCGCCGTCGGGGTTGTCCAGGGCCTCGGGCAGGGTCTGCCACTCCTCGCGCCCGAGCCTGCGCCACACCTTCCCCGCGGCCCCGGCCGGGTCGGCGGTGATCCGCTCCAGCTCGGTGACGACCACGGGCACCGCCTGGTGGTAGTCGACGGCCGTGATGCCCGCGCCCCGGCCCGGGTACGACTCCCCGCCGAAGTACGCGCGGGCGGCCCGCTCCAGCCGCCGCATCCGGCTCTCTCGCTGCGCTTCCGTCTTCCCGGTGAACACGAACGCGAGGGGCACGTAGCCCTCCCGGCCCGTCGGCGGGTAGATCCGCGACCACAGCCGGAAGTCGTGCACCGCTGCTCCTTGGGCCGCCCCCTCCTTGTTCGCGTCGGCCTTCGGCGCCAGGAGCCCGAACCAGTCGTGGTACCGGCGCAGCTTGTCCACCAGTTCGTCGACGGGCTCGTTGACGCGGTCGACCTCCAGGAGCATCGCGGGCACCCCGGCGTTCGGGGCCCGCATCGTCAAGTCGGCGTACTGCGTGTACCCGTACGGCAGGCGGTGGGCGATCTCGGTCTGCCAGGACAGCGGGGTGCCGTACCCGGCCCCGGTGAGCACGGCCGCGGTCGAGGTGACGGCGGCAGCGTGCTCGTCGTAGCCCTCGGCTTCCACCGGCTGGCCTTCGTCGTCGTACTCGAGCTTGCGCAGCGCGGACATCCGTACGTTCTTCGGCAGCAGCAGCTTGGCTTCCTTGTGGCCCTTCTCGGTGAGCACCCACAGCTGGTGTCCCGACTCCAGTCGCGTCTCCACCCGGGCCAGGCCCGTCTTCTTCAACGCGTTCAGGGTGTCCCGGGTGAGCCGGTCGTGCCGGTCGGCGGGGCGCAGCATCCGCCAGAGCTGATTGGCGGTAGCCCTCTGGAAGATCCCCAGAGCCTTCAGCACTTCCTTGCGTCGCGCTCCGGTCGGCTTCCAGACCTGGGTCGAACTAGGAGGGTTGTCGAACGCGTCGCGGCCCCTTGACTGGCGGGTCTGACCTGCGGATATACGCCGGGCGGGCGAAGTGGCCGTGGAGGGGGCGATGGAGGGGCCCATGGAGGGGGCCTGCGGGACCTGGTCCAGGGCGCCGGCGGGCGCCGGGCCGGGCACGCCGCGGAGGTCTTGGGCGGGGCGGGGTGTGTGGTCGGCGGGCACGGTGTCCTCGTATTCCTCCGGCCTGCGGGCCGGGTCGGTGAGCGTCCGGCCCGCACGCGGAAGTGCGTGCGGGCCGGTGCCACCGTGAGGAAGCACCCCTTGTCCGCGGTCTGACCGTCACCGACGAGCGGTGTCCGATTCCTCCTTGACCATCCCCTTGACGGGTGGTTTTGTCCGTGGCCGACGCCACACCGCCCGGCCCGAGTTCAGCGGGCGGGCCGGGTGCTGGACGGCGAGGAGCCCAGCCGCCAGTCCGAGGGCTTCTGGCCGCGGAACGTCTCGCCACTGTCGATCCGGGCCTTGTTCCGGGCGAACTCCCGCTCGGCCGCCGACAGCTGCCGTGGAGCACAGCCGGGGTGTCCCCAGCCTTCGGCGACCTTCGTGATGACCTCGCCCTGGGCGTAGTCCTTGAAGCAGGCCGGGCAGGTGCCGCCGTACTTGGCGCGCAGCCGTGCCGCGTCGATGAGCTCCTTCAGCCGCGCCAGCTGCTCGGGCGAGAGGTGCATCGGGATCGGTTCGACCATCGGGGCCTCCGTGCTTCGGTGGGTTCGCTCCCCACACCGTCGCGGCCTCCGTCGCCTTCGAGGGACGCTCCGCGCTCCCGTCCCGGCAGGGGCTCCGACGACTTCCCCCGTCGTCCCGTGAGACGGGCGCGGACTCCGGTCCCGGGCGTGGGAGCGCGCCGACGTAGACCTATAGGCCCATCCGGGTGCCGACTTGCCGGTTCCCATTCACTGCGGACGAGCAGCCTCCTCCTACGATCCGGTACATGCTGGAACTAATCACCGCACGCCGTGCGGAACTAGACAATCGCGAAGCGCAGTTGGTCAAGCAGCTGACCTCAGTTCGCGCCGAGCGCGACGACCTCTCAGTCGCCGAACGTGTCCTCGCGCGACTGACGGGGCCGATCGCTCAGGAAGGCGTCACCGGCGAGCCGGTATCCGGGCAGGCAGGCGGACGGCCCGGGGTACTGATTCCGCATCACAAGCCGGGCATGGACGAGGGCTCTCTCCCTCCGGACTACCAGCGCATCATCGCGACCGTACGACGAGCCTCCGGACCACTCATGACCCGTGAGGTCGGCGAGGCGTTGGGGGTGGAGGTCAGCGTGAAAGCCAAGCGGGAACTGCTACGGGGCAAGCTGGTCAGGCTCGCCGATCGCGGCTGGCTGCGCAAACTGCCCGATGCCCGGTTCACCACCCATCCGTGACCCAGGGCCACGGGGCAACAAGTGGGTGGTTCGCACGGAGCGGACTCGCTCTCCGCCGGTCCGCACCGCCGCGATGGGCTCCACTCCCACCCTGGACGTCGTCTCGTTCACACCCGAGGTGCCGCCGGAGTCCGCCGTAGTCATTCCTCCGGCTGCCCCGACGTACGGTTCGCCCGGGGGTTCGGTCGGCCGCCGGGGTACTGCCGTGAGCGGCAATGCGAACAGCACCGCGCGCAGCCAGCTCGCGTCGGCGAGCTCCGCCAAGCGCTCCAGCCGCTCCGGCGAGATACATCGGGATCGGGTTGACCACCGGGCCTCCATGCTTCGGGGGTCACTCCCCGGCTCCCTCGCCGACCCCGGGCGCCTCCGGGTCGTGCGCCGCGGCCGCGTCTTGCCGAACGGCGACTGCGCTGTCCGTGGCGCAGGACGGTCCCGGTCCTGCGACGCGACCGGCCAGCCGAAGGCGTACACGACGACGCCCACGGGCACCTGGTCCGTGGGCGTCGATGCGGGCCGACGGTCAGCTCTCCATCATGGCCTGGAGGTCGCTCAGCGACAGCTCGTTCGTGCCACGGTCCGCCGCCTTGCTCTGCGTCCAGGCAAGGATCGCCGGGTGCGCGTCCTCGTACCGGGCGCCGGCGGCCGTATTCTGCCCGTCGGTGGTGGCGACCTGGGTGAGGTAGGCGGCCAGGGCGTGCGGGCCGCCGCCGTTGTACCCGATCTCGTAGCCCAAGCCGTTCCTCTGCGGGAGGAGCGAGAGGACGCCCTTGTCCGTCCGGGCCCAGAACAGAGTGCGGCCGGTGTAGAAGCGACTGAAGGTGTCGTCCGGGCGCAGTTCGAGCGGGGCGTACGTCGTGTAGCTCCACTGGTCCGTGCCGCCGGTGCCCGCGTGTTTGAAGTGCTCTCCCACGACGGGCAGCCCGAACTCGGGGTCGTAGAACGTCCGGCGGCACAGGCAGCCCGATCCTCGGATGGCCGAGGGGCTGTCCTTGTCCTCCGTGACGCACGGGTGGAACAGGGCCGGGATCTTCTTCGGCTGCACGAGGGTGCAGTGCATCGCGTTCGGCTCGCAGCGCACCAGCCTGCCCAGCCACTCCTGGAAGTGAGGTGTCACGGTCTGCTGCGCTTCGATGTCAAGTACGGCGTTCAGCGACGACGTGACGGCGCCGTGCTGGGGCTCGGTGTAGAGGACGAAGTTCAGGTAGCCCTTCGTCGGATCGGTCAGGTTCAGGTCGCGGGCCTCGTAGGGCAACGGGCGCTCCAATGCGGGTGCCGGGCGGCCGGGGCGCGGCCGCGAGGGACGTTGGGGTCAGCCGGCGCGGTGTTCGGGGCGCAGGGTGAGGCCGCGGTCGAAGAACTGCGTGGTGTCGTCCGGTCCGAGTCCGAGGGCGCGGGAGACGGCGGTGCCTTCGTCGTCGCGGACGAAGGCGAGCAGGATCTTGCGGCTGGCGGGGTCGGCCATGGCCCGGCGTGCGGCGTCGACGGTGTGGGCGACGCAGCCGGTGGTGCCGTCTTCGACGATGTCCCGACGGGTGGTGTCGTCCCAGATGTTCAGCTGGAGGTTGGCGCCCTCGGTGGAGCAGTCCTCCTTGGAGTCCGCGCCCAGGACGCACCGCCCGAGCATCGCGGCGTGGGCGTGTCGCTGGAAGTAGACGGCAGTGCCCAGGAGCCGGTCGACCTCCTTCTCCGTGTTCTCGCGTGCCTTCTCGGGACTGACGAGCGAGGTCTTCGGGTCGTGGGGCTGCACCCGGATCTTCAGCGCTGCCAGGCTGCGGGCAAGGTCGTCGGCGAGGCTGAGCAGGCCCACCAGGTTCACGTCGCCGCGCTGGCGGGGCGGGGGCAGTTCGTCGGGGTAGTTCTCCAGCGGTTCCAGCGGTTCGTGCAGGTCGGTCAAGGTTCCTCCCGTGCCGGGTGCCAACTTCCCGATTCTCGATCCGGCTCCCGGGGGCTCGCGGGTGAAGTCGTAGATCGGCCATGCCCTGGCCGGTTGCCACCCCTTCACCGGTCACGGCCCGCTCCCCTGCCCTGGTCGGGCTGGTTCGTGTGGTGTTGCTGCTGGTCGGCGGGCTTGACGACGTCGGCCGGCTGCTCGGGCTTCGGCCGGTCCTCGATGACCCGGCGGCGGGCGTTGGCCACGCGGGTGAAGGCGGCGAGCCGTTCCAGGTTCTCCGGGGTGCTCAGCCACGTCGCCGGGTCGGTCGTACGGCCCCCCAGGTACTCCTCGGGCATCGCGGCCTGCTGATGGGCTTGGACAGCGGCGGCCTGCTGCGCCGGGGTGAGGGCGGCGTCCCGGTCCGGGTGGTCGACGGCGTGCGGCGCTGCCTGGCCCTCGTGGTCGTACACGGCGGCCGACGTGGCTGCAGCCGGCGCTTCGTCCCGGGCGGCGGGTGCGGTGCGGGCGTCGCGGATCGCGTTCTGCAGGACGAGGCTGGCGACCCGGGCCCGCTCGTACCGGCTGGACTCCCGCGGCGGCTTGCCGTCGGTGCCGGCGATCCACCACCGGTGCGGCCAGGCGAAGTCGGCGGTGTAGGTGATCTGGTCGGCGGCCGGGGTGCGGCGGCCGGGCTGAACAACGGTGAGCTGGCGGCTGTGGCGGGCGAGGGCCCGGTCGGCGATGTAGTTGTCCAGGCCGGGCGGGAAGTCGCGGCCGCGGAGGGTCTCGGCAAGGTGCCGGCGGGCTTCGGCGAGGACGTGGCGGCGGGCGAAGGCGCGGCGCACGGTGAAGACGATCGCGGCGACGTCGACGGCGGCGAGCGCGGTGTCCACCCGGGGGCCTACCCGGGCCCGGATCGCCGCACCGTACGTGCGGCATCGCTCCAGGAGCCCGTCGACCATCTGCTCGCCGAAACGAAGGATCGCGGAGGCACGCCACCAGGCGCGCAGCTGCGCCAGCGGCTTGGGGGTCTTCTTCTCCCGGCGGGTGTCCTGCGCGGCCCACCAGCCCAGGCCGTGGCGGGCGCGTTCGTCGGGCAGCCGCTTGTGCTTGCGGACGTACGTGTCGGTGATGCCCTCCAGGGCCGCGTCGATCTGCTCGCGGCGGGTGGCCGACCAGTCGATGAGGCCTGAGTCGACCCCGGCTATCTCCATGACGGGGCGCAGGCCCGGTGTCACCTCGCGGGGCACGGTCGCCAGGCCGAGCTCCTCGCAGACCTCGGTGGTCATCGTGAGGGTGTAGAGCGTCCCGGCCGCCACCACGTGCTGGTAGAGGCGGCGGGTGTCGAGCGCGCCCCAGGCTCCGTCCGGACGCTGCACCCGGTTCAGGATCAGAACGTGGTCATGCAGTAGCGGAAATCCGTCTCTGTTCTCGAAGTGCCGCCACCTTGAAGCCACCAGGGCCGGTGTCTCGGCGCGCTTGCTGCCGGAGGACCAGCGGGTCTCGGCAACCTCGTCCTCCAGCCAGGCGAGGACGGTGGCGATGGCCTGCTCGTGGGCCCGTTCGATGACCTGACGGGTGTGGTCGTCGCCCAGCGCCCACAACACGATCAGGGACGCCTGCGCCCGGAAAGTGAAGTCGACGGCGAGCAGCGGGGTCTGCCCCCGATTCTCGATCTCTTCGACCGGCTGCCCGAGAACGGTGGCCAGCCGTGCCGCCTCCGAATCGACGCCGTCGTCCAGGAGCTCGCGCTCGATCCGGTCCGCGTCCGGGTGCCGGACCTGCCCGAAGACGAGCTCCATCTGCCGCTGCGTCACCGTCTGTCCGGCAGCGAGCCCGAGCGCGGGCAGACCGCGCCCCATCCACACCCCAGGCGGCAGGCCCGCCTGCTCCTGGGCGTCCTTCAGTGACTGGCCAACCGGCCAGCGGCCGTCCCCGAACGCCACCCCACGCACGTAGTACCGCCACGCGTTCCGCCTCTGCACCTTCGCAACACTGATCATCCCGGCAGGGAACACCGGCTCTGACCTGCGGAAAAGACCCGATCCCGTGGGGCGGGAGGGTTCACCTGAACTTCACTGCCGTTCCCGTCCGGCGGGCATCCGGCGCGCTCCGGTGCCCGCCAGACGGACCAGGCAAATGCTGCGCGGCACAGGCCCGACTACCCCTCACACACCCCAACGAGCGACATCCACCGACTCCCTGGCCAAGGCACGCACACCCCACGCACCGCTCCCCGACGGCCGAAGACGCCACCCGCCTGCACCACGTCACCGACTCCCTTCAACCCGAGCAAGACACCCACCGCCCCCGGCAACGCCGGGGGCTTCGTGCTTCCCGGAGGACCGACGTGCCGACCTTTGAGGCCCACTCCCGCTTCACCGCCGACCACCACCGCCTCACTCCCGAGCAGCGCCGCCTCTTCTGGCGGGCTGTCGCCGCTTTCGTCGACGACCTGCGCACCAGCGGCCCGTTCCGCGCCGGCCTCCGCATCAAGGGCGTACGGCGCGCACCCGGCGTCTTCGAACTCACCTGGGACGGCAACGGCCGGGCCACCTGGTCCTACGGGCCATAGATAGTCCCGGGCGAGCAACACATCGTCTGGCGCCGTATCGGCACCCACTCGATCCTCACCGGGCCCTGATTACTGGGCAGAGCCGTCGACTCGGGACCGGCAGCAGCGATCATGGGGTGCCAGCATCACCGACTGGCCGGACTCGTTGGGCGGGACATGAAGCTGACTGGTGAGCCCGGCGGGGTCGAGGCGCTGGCGGAGGAAACTGTCGTCGCGGCGTGCGCGCTGGCCGACGCCGCCAACTCGTCACGGTGGAGCGCGGACGCGGTGGAGGACGTGGCCGCCGCCCTCGAGGTCCTGGCCGGTGCGCTCGCCCAGCTCGATCCGGAGTGCGCGGAGATCCTCTCCGTCGTACCGATCGCGGCGGCCGCCGTCGTCGAGCGCGCCGAACAAGCCAGCGCCGGGGCGAGCGAGTCCGTCGGCGTTAGAGCTACGGCAGGGACGAGTACGGCGCTTCGCAAGGCACTCACCACGCACGGCCTGATCCGTCACCGTGTCCACCAGCTCGGTGCCACGCTGGTCACGGTGACGATGGACGCCCCCGATGCGCAGGCCCTGGCCGTGCTCCTCAGCCGACGCGACGCCCTCCCCCGGCAGGCGCAGCGGGGGGCCGATAGCGGCTGGGGGGCTGGGCCGGCGGAAACTGCAGCCGCCGCGCTCGCCGACGCTCTCCTCGCACACTGCACCGGCGCGTACGCGCGGGTCCTTGCCTCCGGGCAGGTGAGCGCCGGCCTCACTCCGCAGGCGGCCCAGACGGTGGTCGCAGCCCTCACCGCCCGGCCCAGCGCTGCATCACACGGCACGCGACGCGGGCTCGGTCCAGGGTTCAAGGGTGTCGCCTCACACTGACTGCCCGTGCTGGCGCCAAAATTCGCGGGACTTCCCCAATTGGGGAGGTCCGGCCAAACAGCAGGGGGACGTTAGCGGGCCGGGGCTGCGTTCACGGGGCCGGGCGTTGCCGGGATGATGGGGGGATGAGCACGACTCGTCCGATGCTGAACCAGCGTGAGGCTGCCGCCGCGTGCGGGGTAAGCCGTTCCACGATCCGCCGGCGCCGTGAAGCCGGGCTGTTGCCGGGGTCGGTGGAGGACCCGGAGCGGGGCTGGCTGATCCCGGTCGAGGCGCTCCTCGCCGCCGGCTTTACTCTGAACGCCCCCGCCCCGCCTGACCCGTCGTCGCCCCCTGGGTCAGCGTCAGCTGGGGCAGGTCTGGGTGACCTGGTGGGCGGATCGGTCGCCGAGCTGCGTGCCGAGCTCGAGCGGGTACGGCATCAGCACGCCCTGGAGCTCGCCGAGGCCCGCCACGGTCAGGCGCTGGCGGAGAGCGAGGCGGTCCATCTGCGGGCGCAGCTCGAAGCTCGGGGAGAGCACATCGGTGACCTTCAGCGGGCGATGCAGGCGCTGATGCCCGCTCCGGTGCGGCCTGCGATCCCGCAGCCAGGCGAGGGTCTCGGCCGTTCGCCCTACAGCGGCTGACGGTTTCCCTGGCGGGTCAGCCGCGGTAGCCGGAGCGGATGAGCTCGTCGGCGGCCTGGCGGCGGTCGCCGGCTGCCGTCTTGGAGACGTTGAGCTCGGTGGCGATCTCGTCGAGGGACACCGCGTACATGTCCGGGTGGGCGGGACGCTGATCGGCCGGGAGACCGGCGTGTGCGGTGAGGATCATCCGGGCGACGCGTCGTTCGCCGCGTTCGCGGGTGCTGAGCCGGGCCACGTCCTCTGCTTCCTGAGCGGCGAGCTCTGTACGGGCTGCGGCTTCCCGGGCGATAGCGGCGGCCGCGGTGGCCTCGGCTGTCTCCCGCTCGGCCCGGGCGGTGCGGGCGGCGGCCTCGTGCTGTTCCGCGATCCGTCGGGCCTCTTCCGCCTTTGCTCGCTCGGATTCCGCGGATCGGCGGTCGGCTTCCGCCTGCGCGGTGGCGGCCGCGAGCCGGTCCTCCTGCGCCTGGCGCTGGGCAGCCGCAGTACGGGCCTCGGCTTCCGCCTCGGCAGCGGTCTTCTCCGTCGTCTCCTCCCGCTCGGCGGCCCGTTCCGCGGCCTGCGCGCGCCGTTCCGCCGCCTGGAGCTCTCGCTCCGCCTCCTTGCGGGCGGCTTCCGCCGTGAGCCGGGCCTGGTGTGCGGCCGCGTCCGCTTCGGCTTCGCTGACGGCTTCGGCGACCCGGGCCTGAGCCTCGGCCGCGAGCGTCTCGGCCGTGATCCGGCTCTCCGCCGTCGCGAGCCCGGCGCCGATCTCCATGCGCCGCACCTTCGCGGCGGCGTCCCGCGCTTCGGACTCCAGGAGCCGCTGCTCCTCACGGATGGCCGTCTGCTCGATCCGGTCTTGCTCGGCCGCTGCGCGGGCGTCGGCGGCTTCTTGCTGCAGGCGGGGCAGGGCGAGGGCTTCGTCGACGGTCAGACCGTAGGGGGCCATGGTGAAGGGCAGCAGCTCCTCGGCGCCGGCCTTCTTCCTCCAGCGGCGTCCGTACTTGTGCTGGAGCCATGCCTGGTAGACGGTGCGGTCCTTCTCCATGGCGACCATGCGGGCGTAGGAGGGGATCTCGTAGAGGCGCATGCGTCGGTACAGGCGCCAGGCTGACCAGGGGGCCAGCAGCCAGCGGTGGAGCGGGACCTTGTCGGACTCGACGGCCAGGGACAGCCGGTTGGTGTGGATGATGAGGTGCCGGGCGGCTTCGATCACCGCCACGAACAGCACGGGCAGGACGCCGTGCATCGCGGCGGCGAGTGGGTCCTCGGCCGGCGCCTTCTCCCCCGCGTTGATGTTGAAGACGATCGTGGCGACGGTGAGCAGGTGCGCGATGAGCCGCAGCAGCGGCTTGGGCATGCGCAGCCATACGAGGACGAGGTCGAGGCCGTACATCGCGATGATCCCGGCGTCGATCCCGACCGGGAACACGTAGGAGTAGTTGCCGAAGCCGCGGTCTTCGGCGAGGCCGCGAAGGGCTTCGTAGGAGCCTGCGAAACCGATGCCGCCGACGACTCCGGCGCACACCACGGAGGCCATAATCAGCCACCGCATCGCCTTCGGAGACCATGCCTTCGGACCCGGCTGGGAGGCCACTTCGGCCCCGGCCACTGGCCGCTCGGCCGGGGCCGTGAGCACCTCCCCCACGGCCGCCCCGGCCACCTGGCGGCCGCGCTGTCGCCCAGCTCCCGGAACGCCTCCCTTCGGCTCCGGAACGCCATCAGGAAAAGGCGGAACGGGTTCGCGTGAAGGCGGAACGGGTGTCCTGGCCTCCGGAATGGCCTCGCCTTCAGCGGAAGCGGCCGGGGCCATGGCCTCCTGAGTGGCCGGGGTCTGGTCATCCGTCAGCACGTCATGCATCCGGCCATCCTGCACCGTGCCAGACCAAACGGAAGCACCACCCCCTGATGTCGCACATTCGCCGGTCGCGGACGGAGGCGGTGGCTGCGTTCAGGGACCGGGCCGGAAGGCGGTACGAGGCTCCGCGATACATGCGGAGAGAACGGCACCGGCCCCCACCGCGGGCGGTGGGGGCCGGTGCTACTGCGGAACTCAGTTCGTCTTCGGCAGGAAGCTGTTGGCTCTGGCTGTGGCCTTGCCGGCAGTGTCCTTGGCCTGGGCCAGGATCTTGGCTGCCTCTCCCGCGTCTTCCTCGAGTGCCTTCTTGATGCGGGCGGGGGCGAGAGCGCGGTGGGCAGCTTCCAAGTTCGTCACGGCGCTGCGGAGCTCTTCCAGCGCAGAGACCTGCTCGCCGCCCGTCGGCTGGTTCTGGCGGGGCTGCGGCGTGTTCGCTGCGAGTTCCCGGACAAGGGCGGTCAGTTCTTCCTGTGACAGCTCCTTGTCTTCCTTGCGGGGCACCTGCTGGACGATGCCCGTGATCGCCTTCACGGTGACCGTCTTGCCGGTGGCGTCCTTGATGGTCTCGTGGACGGCAACGGAGGTCTCGGGTCCGTAGTCCTTGGTGATCGGGTTGAGGGCGCCGGCCGCCTTCTTGCCGATACTGATGGTGTCTGCACGTGCAGACACTTTGTTCGAATTCTCTTCGAACGGTTTGTCTGCACGTGCAGACAGAAGCTCTCCGATCGCGTACGCAGTCATCTCTTCGTAGGCGATGGGGCGGGACTTCTTGAAGACCTCCTCGGCGAAGGCGCCGAAGGTGGCGTGGGTCTTGCGGTAGAGACGGCGATTGTTGATGTTCGCCATGGCCTTGCCCATGACCCACCAGGCGTCCTCGAACTGCTGGACTCCTCGCATGCACAGCGCGAGGATCTCCTCCTCAGCGTCGCTGAGGTCACCCGTCGCGTCCGGTGTTTCAATGGGCTCCGGCAGGTCGGCGAGCGTCATCATCTTCTCCGGCCGCCCCTGCGCGAAGGAGAAGCCGGCCGGGGTGTGGCTGTGGCCGGTCTCCTGGGCTGCGGCAAGAGTGCCGTCCTGTTGGCCGGGGACGGCCACCGCCGTGCCTGCGGCGGCCTTGCGGGCCTGACGGTCCTTGAAGGGGTTCGGCTTGCTCACGGCAGCAGGCCCCGCTCTTCCATCTCAGTGACGAGCTCGTCGAACACCGAGCCCTTGGCCTGGATGTCACTGCCTTCGTGGGTGCGCATGTACTTCACCACGGACGGCACCACCGTGGTGAAGACGTTGTAGCCCTCGTCCTCCAGGTACTCCCGCACCTGCTTGATCTCGTTGACGCCGGACGGGGCCTTGCACAGGAGTACCCAAGTGGCCGGCGGCTGGCTGTCGACCCGAAGGGGGGCGAGTTCCTGGATGAACTCCTTGGTCGGGAGTTCCTCCATGCGCTCGACGTCGTTCATCGACGGCGGAAGGTTGACGATGGCCAGGTCGGCAAGGCGCAGCACGGAAGCTCCGACCGCCTTGTGGTCCTCAAGGTGGCCCACGTCCACGACGCCGATGCCGTCCTCGAATCCGGCCGGGATCATCTGCGGGACGTTCATGTGGAAGGCGGAGGTCGCAGCCTGCTGGACGACGAACGGGTAGGAGCCCGCGGCCTGCCAGCGGCTGAACTGCCGGGAGTCGTCCGCGTCGAAGCCGATCACCTTGCGTCCGCGCTCGTGCAGGGCGTGGCTCATCCACGCGGAGTTCGTGGTCTTGCCCGTGCTGCGAGGGCTGACATTGGCGATGAAGAACATGGCGTGAGCGTACCGACCCGATGCGCTGTCGAAGCCTCGCCCGGCCATAAGCGCGCGTCTGGTCGTCCCTCCAGAACGCAAAAAGGCCGGTGTCCGCGCGTTCGCGTGGACACCGGCCTTGAGGCATGGCGATGAAAGTCAGCGAGCCCAGGTAGCGGGCGCGCCATCGTCAGGGTCGAGGAGAGCGGTGGCGGTAGTCGGGGCGGCCGGGAAGGGTGGGCGCGGCGCTCTGGGGATCAGGGGGCCGATGCCGCAGCGGCGAGGATCGCGGCGTGGTCGAACGCCAGTCGCTCCGGCAGCGCGTCCAGGGGCCACCAGCGGGCGGTGCGGGCGTCGTCTCCGGCGGTGATCGTGGTGCCGACGGGGACGACGGCCGCGTAGGCGACGGTGATGTACCGGGCGCGCGGGTCGCGGTCGGGGGCGTCCCAGACGCCGATCTGACGCAGGGCGTCGGTGGTGACGGTGACGCCCGTTTCCTCCTGCAGCTCCCGGGCGGCGGCCACGAGGCTGGTCTCACCGGCGTCGACGTGGCCGCCGGGAAGCGCCCAGGCGCCCTCGTGCGGCGGCCAGCCGCGCTGGATCAGCAGGACCTCGCGGGCAGGTGTCAGGGCGACGACGTCGGCGGTGTAGCGAATCGTCTCGAATGTCTCGGTCTCGGTCATGTGCGCCTTCCTCGGAAGAGCTGCTGTTGGTGGTCGGGGGACTGGCCGCTGTACGTCTTGGGCTGGTCAGGCGGTCGCGGGACGGCTCAGGCCCGGGATCCTCTTCTTCCAGCGGTCCCACAGGGTGGGGTGAGTGTGGCGCCAGGCGACGCGGTCGAGTCGCACGGGGTCGGTGTAGCGCTGGGAGAGCCCGCAGGTGCACTCCAAGTTGTAGGGGAGCGGCTGGGTGTCGTCGCGGGTTGTGGTGACGACGACGCGGTTCCCGTCGTGGGCGCCGTGGTAGGTGCCGACCCAGAACTGTGTGAGCATCGCGATTCCGATCTGTGTGAAGGATGGTGCCGGGGCGGCCGGGCCATGGCCGGCGGCCGCCCCAGGCTGACTGGTGGGCGGGGTCCTATGCGGTCGGGTGGTCGGTGACCACGAGGAACTGGTCGGAGTCGAGGTCCATGACGACCCGCGCGTCCGTTCCCTGGTCGCGTTGGGCAGCGGCGTATTCGTCGGCGGACCAGGATCCGCGGGGGTAGCCGGCGGGGAAGCTCTCGAGGACCTGGCGCTGCGCGGGCAGGGTCGTCATCAGGGTTCGCCGTTCTCGAAGGCGTCGATCAGGTCGCCGATCGCGTCGGGGCTGGCGGCCTGACCGATCCAGTGGCCGGAGGCGGTGAACACCGGCACGCCGTCGTGGTCGGCGTTGAAGACGGACACGTAGTCGCCCCAGCGCTCCAGGATGAGGTCGTACAGCACTGGGGCCGGCGCAGCTTCCAGGACCTCCAGGGCGTCGACGGTGAAGTGCGCGGGGGCGTCGGGGTTGTCGGGCTGGACGGCGGTGCCGGTGATGCGCAGCAGGTCGCCGGGCTGGATCTCGCGCAGCAGCACCTCGGTGATGCGGGGGTCGCCGGTGGTGCAGGCGTACACGGTGTCCGGGGTGTCGGGGGCGATCCGGTCCGCGTCGGCGGGGGAGTGGATCAGGTCGAACGTGGCGGTGCCCCAGCTGGTACCGGGGGCCGGGATGGCGTCGACGTAGCCGTCGATGACGAGGTGGGTCTGGGAGTTCATCGGTGGGCCTCCGCCCGGGTCTTGGTGGTGCGGGGTCGGGGGGTGTGCTGCGCGAGCACCAGGAGCTCGCGGTTGCGGCGCTGCTGTTCGGGGGTGAGCGGCCGGGCCTTCGGGCGGCGCTGGTGCCAGAGCGGCGAGGCCGGCGGTTCGGGGTAGGCCAGGGCGTGGTCGACGTCGTTGGGTGTGGTGCTGGCCATGAGGGCCTCCGGATGGAGGGGTTCAGGCGTGGTCGTCGTCGCGCTGGCGCTTGGGCTGGAGGTCGGAGGCGTACCGGCCGAGGCGGGCCTCGGTGGGGTTCGCGGCGATCCAGGATTCGGCGCACGCCTTGTGGACGGGCTCCCCGTAGTGGGAGCGCATCGGCGTGGGCCGCTCGCACAGCGCGCAGGGGCGGTCGGTCCAGCGGTCGAAGTGCTGGGCGTCGCGCCAGTCCAGCAGGCCGCCGGGGACCGGGATCAGGCCCGGTTCCCACAGCGGCTTTCTGCGGGACTTGCGGGTCACGGCCGCAGGTCGGGCAGCTGCTGGAGGACGTGGTCCACGAGGGTCTGCGTCGGCTTCCAGGCCGGGAGCGCGCCCGTGGCGGGCACGGGCAGCGGCAGTTCGTGGACGTCGGCGAGGACCAAGTGGTGCACGTCGCGCTGCGCCCAGGGGCTGGTGCAGCGCTCGGGGCCCTGGTCCGGGTGGCAGTCGATGAGCCGGGCGACGCCGATGACCGCGCCGCGGTGGAGTTCGCGGCCGCGGATCGTGGTGGCCACCAGCGGGTCGCGCAGGGCCGCGCGGTCCAGCTTCAGGCCCGCGTGGATGAGGACCCAGCCGCGCCAGGGCCAGTGGGCGGGCCTGTTCTCCGGGGTCTTCCCGGCGAGGATGCAGGTGGCCCAGGGCTGGCGGATCGTGATGCCGCGGATCCAGTCGCCGCCGTCGAGTCCGGTCATGCGGCACGCTCCAGCGCGGTGCCGGGGCGTCCCTGCCGACGGCCGTTGACGGTCGGCGTCTGGAGGTCCTCGATCTCCGCCCATCCGTACCGGCCGGAGTGCTTGGTCCGGTACATCGAGACGTCCGCGCCGCGCAGCAGGGCGGGCAGGGCGCGGATGCCGAGGTAGTCGGGGACGGCGGTGCCGACCGAGGCGGCGACCGGGAGCGGGCCGGCCTGGGTGGGCACGGGCTGGTGGAGCGCATCCATCAGCTGCTCCAGGCGCTCCTCCATCGCGTGGTCGCTGGCCTGGGTGTCGACGCGGGTCGCGACGGCGAACTCGTCTCCGCCCAGGCGGCCGACGACTCCGTGCGGCCCGGCCCAGCGGGCGAGGCGCTCACCGGTCGCGGCGAGCGCGGCGTCACCGGCGGCGTGGCCGTGGGTGTCGTTGAGCCCCTTGAAGTTGTCAAGGTCGACCAGGCAGAGCAGGGAGTCCTTCTGGTGACGGGCGAGCAGGCGCTGGGCGCGGCGCTCGAACGCGGCGCGGCGCTGGGCTCCGGTGAGCGGGTCACGGCGTTCGGCCGCCAGGCGCCGGTGGAGCGTGAGGGCGTGGACGGCCCAGCCGGTGACCGGTAAGGCGAGGGTGGTGATGATGAGGACGCGCTGCCCAGCGCGCGTGACGGGGTCCATACTTGGGGTCTCCCTCTCGTCTTGTGTGGGATGGGGTGGACCCGGGACGGTCGGTTGGTTTGGACGCCTTGTCGTCCGTCCCGGGGCAGAGCTGCGCAGCCGACCGGTGTGGGTCGGGCTCAGCGGTAGGGGTTGTGCCAGAGGCCGGCCTTCGCGGCGGACCAGTCGAGCGCCCAGTCGGGCCGCAGCCCGCGCGCTCCCCAGCCCCCGGCCTGCTTTCCGGGGTTCTCCAGTCCCGCCGCCTGCGCGGCGAGCGCGGCGTCGTACGCCTCGTGTGCGCGGCGCAGGGCCTCGCTCGGGGACGACGCCTCGCCGGTGAAGACGTGGACGCCGTGCAGCTGGCGGTTGGTGGTGTGGCGTATCGGGACGTCTACCTCGAAGTGGCGAGTCGGCATGACGGCCCATCTCCCTTCCCTTGTGCTGGTCGTGGCGGAACACCGCGACCGCCCCGGCCAGGTGAGGCCGGGGCGGCACGGAGGAACGCCGCGCTGCGGGGGAGGGTCAGGCGCCGGCGGTGACGGCGGCCATGCGCTCGGAGAGCTTCGGGGCGTCGGCGACGCGGACCCACTGTCCGTCGGTGATGGGCTTGGCGCCGTGGGCGGGCGTGGTGTGGTCGCCGTAGAACGCGTGGAGGACCGGGACGCCGCCGCTCCACCGGTCGAAGTGCTTCCAGGTGAAGGCCGGGTGCTTCGGGTCGTCGTAGTAGCACTCCCCGGCCGGGACGTACGCCTCGGTCAGGTCGAAGACCTGGCCGGTGGCGGGGTTCGTCCACTCGGTGCGGCCGATCTCGTCCTCGTCGATCGGCTGGCCGTCGGCGTCGATGCGGCGGTCCAACCAGGAGACGGTGACCTGGCAGCCGCGGTGGTCCCAGGTGTTGGGGTAGGGCTGGCCGACGGAGTGGTAGTCGACGTGGACGTCCAGGTCGTTCAGCGGCTGGCGGCCGCGGAGCTCGGTGCGGACCAGGCGGGCGCGGCCGGCCTCGATCGGCTCGGTGTACGGGTCGTCGAAGCGGCCGGTGCCGCCGCCGTTGACGAGCCAGCCGCGCACCGAGGCGTACACGCGGCCGTCGCGGTCGGGGGCGTTCTCGGTGACCTCCCAGTCGGCGATGATCAGCGCGACATCGCCCGCGAAGTGCAGGGTGCCGTGCTCGGTGTCGGCGATGTGATGGTCGGGGGTGTTCCAGTCCTGCATGACGAGTTCCCTTCGGTGGGAGCGGCCGGGCCGCTCAGAGCTGGATGTGGATCGGGGTGCGGTGGTCGCCGTAGTC
This sequence comes from Streptomyces sp. NPDC057271, assembly GCF_042668715.1. Lineage (NCBI taxonomy): Bacteria > Bacillati > Actinomycetota > Actinomycetes > Kitasatosporales > Streptomycetaceae > Streptomyces > Streptomyces sp. NPDC057271. Next base: position 46,269 of record NZ_JBHUYJ010000026.1, on the reverse strand, counting down.
GCGGCGGGGGTTGTGGACGGTGCGGCGGTGCGCGGCGAGGCCGGCGGCCCCGCCCTGGATCGGCAGCTGGCATTCGTCGCAGCCGTACAGCCACTCGTCCCCGGCGGGGAGCTCCGGCGGGGTGAGGGGGTGCGGGTGCGGGCCCTCGGCGGCGCGGCTCACGCGCGGACCGCGGCCGCGTACTGCTCTTCCAGGTCGGCGCGGCCCTCGAGGTCGTCGTCCATGCCGCGGGTGTGGTCGTCGGCCTCCTGGTCGACGTCGTCGGGCCCGCCGTGGACGGAGCAGGCGGCGTCCGGGTGCAGCCCGGTGTCGCTGGTGTGTGCGTTCAGCAGGTCGGTGACCGAGAAGACCGGCTGCCACGCCGGGGCGTCGCAGTCGTCGTCGTGCGGGCAGCCGACCAGCAGGTCGAAGCCCACATCGCCCTCGCCGTCGACGTCGGTGCGCAGGGCGAGGACCAGGCGGTCGGGCCCGAGGCGGATCTCGCCGACGCGGTCGCCGTCGGCGAGCTGCGATCCCTCGCGCCACTGCCACAGCGGCAGCACGTCCGCGCCGAAGAAGCGGCGGACCAGGAGCAGGCTGCCCAGGCCGTCGCCGCCGTCCCAGCCGAGCTCGCGGCGGCGGGTGTCGCTGGCTCGCTTCAGCAGCGGCTCCAGGCGGTGGATGTTGTCGGCGAACACGACGTGGTCGAAACCCTCGTTGCGCAACTGGGGGAAGGCGGCGACGGCTTCGGCGTGCTGGCGGCGTACGACGTCCTCGGGAACCGCGCGGTCCGGGCTCCGGTCGGCCTGGCGCTCCACGCAGACCGAGGCCGGGGTGGAGACCAGGAACGCGACGGTGGGCACGCCGTAGTTCCGGGCCATCTGCACCAGGCTGGCCCTCACCCGCTCCTCGGTGTTCGTCGCATCAATGACGGTCGTCTTCTTCCGGGCGAGGCGGGCCTCCAGCACGGTGTGCATCACGTTGACCGCGGACATGGTGGCCGACTGGTCCCCGGCCTCGTCCGAGACCATGGCCCTGAACCGGTCGAGCTCCAGGACCTGCGTGGAGGGCCAGGTGCTCGCCCAGGTGCTCTTGCCGCTGCCCGCAGCCCCGATGAGGACGATCAGCGCCGGGTCCGGGATGGTCGTGTCAAGCGGCTGCATGGTGCCTTCGAAGGTGATCTTCACGGGCGTTCTCCTTGCGGGTGGAGGGTGGAGGCGGCCAGGTGCAGGCGCATCCCGGCGGAGTCGAGGAGGAAGGCCGCGGCCTCGTCGACCGCGCAGGCGGCGGACTCGGAGTCCTCGCCGTCCAGCGGGGTGAGCGCGGCGGCGCGCGAGGCCATCGTCAGCAGCTGGTTGAGCGAGCCGAGGACGCCGCCCTTGGGGTCGGCCTCGTCGAACAGCTCGCGCAGCGTCTCGGCGAGGAACTCGGCGTCGATCGAGCCGCCCAGTTCGTCCTCGATCTGCTGGACGGCGAGCTTCACGATCCCGGCCGACGCGCGGACGCGCTCCAGCCGAGTGCGGGCGGCGGGGGTCACCGGCGGTCGCCCTTGCGCAGGGTGAGCCAGGCGGTGACCAGGGCGGCGGCCACGCCGATCGCGCGGTGGGCCGCCTGGTCCAGCTCCATCAGCGCGGTCCCCGGACCGGAGACGTCCTGGACGGCCTTGGGGTACTCGGTGCCCTCGCCGCCGGCCTTGCGGACGACGGTGGCGTGCTTGATGTAGCCGCCCTTGCCGGCCTTCCCGGCGAGCCAGATCAGCGGGTCGCGCCGGTCCAGGATTCCGTGGGTGACCGCGTTGATCGCGGCGCCGGTCAGGAGCGCGGCCGCGGGGACGCGGTAGCCCAGGGTGCGGGTGACGGCGATCGTGGAGGCGAGCTGCAGGGCGCTGTAGCTGGCGACATGCCGGCTCACGCTGCGGCGGCCGTATGCGCTAGCGGTGCAGGTGCGGCCCTCCCTGCCGGTGCGCCAGGGGTTCTCCTCCACCGGGGAGCCGTCGTTCGTGTAGACCAGGTGCGCGCCGTGCATGCCCTTGGTCGACGCGTCGTGGCTGTTCTGGACGAACTGGTCGCCGAGGGGGTGGACGGAGTCGAAGACGGCGGTGAGAGCGGCTACCAGGGCCAGGCCCTCGATGGCGCGGAGGCGATCGGTCATGCTGGGTGTGCTCCTCATCTCGGTGTTCGGGGTGGGGTGTGCGGGGTGGCCGGCCTCTTGCGGATGCTGCGGACGCCCTGTGGTGCCTCGCCCCCGGCCGGACTCCGGCCGGGGGCGGTGGTGTTTCAGAACGGGGGCTCGTCCCAGGCCGGGACGGGCAGGAGCCGCAGGCGCAGCTCGCGGCGGTGGGCCCAGCAGCCGCACGCCTCCATCTCGGGGAAGGCGCCGCCGACCCACCAGCCGCCCTCGCCGTGGCAGCGCGGGCAGTCCGGCCGGGGGCGGGCGGTGATCTCGATGCGGTGCCGGTCGGCGTAGAGCTTGAGGTTGCTGGCCTTGAGTGCGGCGGCGGCCGCCGCCGCGGCGAGCGGAACGGTGGCGGCGATCAGCAGGGGGGCGCGCACGCGGCGGGCGGTCACGTCAGCGGGATGGCACGGCAGGCGGTGGCGTGGTTGTTGGCGTCGGGGCGGATGCGGAAGAGGTAGTCCTTCTCCGGGGCGCGGGAGGCGTCACCGCAGCCGTGGCACGTCCAGCGGTTGTTGTCGAAGTGTTCGCCGTGGCCGGTGACGTCGACGTAGCTGCCGCCGGTGGTGACGAACCGGATCAGCAGGCCCTTGGGGCGGTCGGGCTCGGTGAAGGCAGAGGTACGGACGGCGGTGCTCATGAGTGGTGGTCCTCTCGGGTCAGGCGGCAAGCAGGTGCTTGGCCGGGGGAGCGATGTAGGAGGCGGGGTCGGCGGGTGTGCCGTCGAAGCACTCCAAACAGGAGCCCAAGGTCTTCAAAGGGAGGCAGTGGAAGTAGCGCCGGCCGCAGGGGCCGGGGCACGTCTGGCGTGCGGCCATCGCCTTGTCGAGCGCGGCTTCCTTCGCGAGGGTCATCGGGCGCTTCGGTTTCGCCAGGTCGATCCGGTACAGCCACGCGAAGCGCTGACCGCGACGGCATTCGATCCGGGCGACGGGCTCCTGGCCGCCTGGGCGCAGTCCCATCTGCCGCAGCTGGCGGCGGGTCGCGAGGTTCGCGCGGCCGGCCTGCTTCCACCGAAAGACCGGGATGGAGCCGTCGCCGGGGTCGTTCGGGTCGACGTCGACCAGGTCCTCGGCCTGGTCGGCCATCACCTGCTCCAGGAGCCGGGGAGTCGGCGCTGGGGCTGCGGGTAGCGGGGGCCGGGGATGGTGGGGCGCGGGCGGCCGATCCTGCGGCGGGGCCGGGGGATGAGCACGATCAAACCCTCCGTGTCGGTGGCGTGGACGTGGTGCGCCCGCCGTCCCTGGTGGCGGGGCGGCGGGCGCGGGCGGAGCGGTAGGCCGGTCGGCCTGTCCGGTCACCGGCAGCCAGCCGCCCGGGGTGCGGGCGGCGGCGGCCGGTGGCCAGACGGAGCGACCGGGTCAGCGGTTGAGCTGGCGAACGTTGTCCGGGGCCGGGCTGTCGGGCTGGGCGGGGATGTGGATCTGGGGCTGGACGGTGACCTGCGGGGCTCCGACGGTGGCGAACACGCGGGGGCGCAGGTTGAGCCCCCGCAGGGCGAAGGCGCTGGCGATCGTCCAGGCGAGGACGGCGATGGCAGTGGCGACGGTGCGCGAGGTCTCCGGGGTCGTCGTCCAGACCATCGCGATGCCTGCGATCCCCCAGGCCGACCAGGTGAGCCGCACTCCGTTGCTGCGGGTGATGAACCCGGCGATCAGGGAGAACAGGCCGGTGACTTGCCAGAGCGTGTAGACGGTGGAGGCACTGATCGGCAGGCCGGCGGAGTGGGCGGCGATGTAGGAGCGGATGGGGTTGTCGATCGTGGCCCACACGCCGGTGGAGGTGTTGTCGCCGACCTGGACGTTCGGGACGGCGGTGAGGATGCGGTGCGCGGCGTCCAGGAGGACGTCGACGGCGCCGTCGAAGAGCAGGACGACGAACGAGAACACGGCGATGGCGGCGACGGCCTTGATCCAGTTGGCCATGCCGTGCCATCCGGCCTCGGGTGCGCGTCGTACGTCGTCCCACATCTCGTGGAAGACGCCGCCGTCGTCCCACGCTTCGTTCCACCAGGTGCGGGCTTCGGCGAGGCGGGGCTGCTGCTTCGGCTGCGTCGCCGGGCGGTCGTTGTCGGTGGTCGGGGTGGGGTCGTTGGGTGCCAAGGTGATGCTGCTCCTTGTCGAGACGGTGGTGCGGGCCGGGTGGCCTGTCCCGTCCCCGGCGCCCGGGTTGGCGGGGCGGGGGCGAGGCAGGCAGCCCGGCTCATCCGTGGAACTTGTTGCGCCGGAAGACCGCCTTGCGGATGTTGACCGTGGTGCCGCCCTCGCTGCCGCCGCGCGAGGTTCCGCGTACGGCGAGGGCGAGGAAGACGAGGACGAACAGGCCCGCCACGCTCATCACGGCCTGGCCAGTCGCGGTGAGGATCGCGGGGAGCTGGGCGAGGGTCGGGGCCGCGGCGCCGATGCCGACCCCGGCGAGCGCGATGCCGCCTCCGGTCGACAGGGCGAGGGCGCTGTACTTCCAGACGAAGGCCGGCACGGCGCGCTGCGGCGCGACCACGGCGGGCGGGAGCGCGGGCGCCAGGGCCGGAGCCATGATCTGGGGGTGGGCCGGGACCGGGGTGAGGGCCGCCCGCTGGTACTGCGCGCTGAGGTAGCGGAGGGCTTCCTCCCTACGGACCAGGTCGTAGACGCGCGCCATGTACGCCTCGTCCGTGGGAAGTCCGGCGGCGGCGTGGATGGGCGCGGCGGGGAGTGCGCCGGGCCGGGCCTCGGGGAACAGGGCCCAGATCTGCTCCATGCCGTCGACCGGGAGGCCGGGGGACGGTGCGGGGTGCTCGGTTCGCTGGTAGTCGGTGAGGGTGAGGTCGCGGGGTTCCACGAGGTGCTCCTTGGCCGGGGGATGGTGGTGGGGAACGCGAAGGACCCGCCCGGCCGAGGTGGCTGGGCGGGTCCTTGGGGGCCCGGGTCGGGCCGCAGGGGGCGGGGCGGTGGGTCAGCCGAGGCTGTAGAAGGCGAGGAACGCGGCGGCGAGGACGCAGCCGAGCTTCGCCCACCACGGTCCGACTTCCCAGGCACCCCAGAGCAGGGCGAGGGAGCCGGCGCGGAGGCCCCAGCGGGCGAGGAACCCGAGCGGCTGGTGCTGCTGGAGTTCCTGGATCCGTTGGGTGCGCCGGTTCATCTCGTCTTGGAGGTGCGCGCGGGTGACAGCGTCGGTCGGGTCGGTGTTCTTGAACGTCTCGCTATAGCGGTGCCGTTCGACCTCGAGGCGCTCGATCTCCTCGTCCGCTGTCTCGAAGGACATGGTCACTCCTTGGTGTGCGAAGCGGTGGCGGCCACGAGGCCCAGCGCGCCCAAGTCGCGGGCGCTGTAGCCGAGTTCGTCGGCCAGCCTCATCATTACCACCTCCAGGTCCTGCGTCGAGACCAGGATGTCGCGTGCCTTCGCGCCGTCGGCGGGGCCGACGATGCCGTGGCTGTGGAGCAGTTCCATCAGCTGCTCCGCGAGGGCGAAGCCGATGCGCAGCTTGCGCTGGAGCATCGAGGCGGACCCGAACTGGGTGGAGATGAGCAGTTCGACGGCCTGGAGGACCAGGCCGCCGTCGATGCCCTCGGGCAGCTGCTCCGTCCCGGCCGTCTCGACCGGTGCGGTGCTGGGCTGCTGGGCGGCGGCCTCTCGGGCGATGTACCGGGTGTACTGCCCGGAGTCGTCCTTGATGGCCTTGCCGTCCTTGGCCCACGCCTGGAGCCAGCCGCCGACCGTGCGCGGCGCCGGGGTGGCCTCGTCGCCGAGCAGCTGCTTGAGCATCTCGTGCAGGGCCTTGGGCGCGTAGCCTGTTTCGCCGGCGGCGACCAGGAGCTCCCAGCCCTTCTCGCGCGGGTCGACGGGGCGGGAGGGGCGGGGGAGCGGTCCGGCCTGCGGGACAGCCGGGGCCGCTGCCGGAGGCGGGCCCGCGGGGACGGCGATCGGTCCGGACGTCGGGTCGAGGCTGGCGTTGACGGCGGCGAACAGCTCCGCCGCGCCGCCGAAGCCCTCGAAGCCCTGCGGCACTGCGGCGGCCGGGGCCGCCGCAGGGTGGCCGGCGACCCGGGCAGTGGCCGGATCGGAGGCGAGCAGGGTGGCGGCGTCGATGATCTCCCCGGCGTTGTCGATGGCGTGCTGCGCGGACTCGGTGAGCGTCTGGCCCTTGTAGAGGTCCGGCAGGGTGCGCGCCCACCGCTGCGGGTAGTACGCCCCGCTCTCCACCGACGCGGACAGCTGGTCCAGCTTCGGCCGCCGGGCGGCGGTCGCGGCGCAGATCTTGTCGGTGAGCTCGTCGACCAGGCGCCACACCTTCATCGCCGTGGGCTTCTTCGGGCCGAGGCGGGTGTGCATCGTCCAGCCGGCGCCCGCGACGGGTGCGTCCTTCGGGTCGATCTTGATGTAGCCGGGGAAGAGGTAGGCGAGCTCTTCTGCGTCGGACACGGTCATGCCGACGCGCCACTTCGCCTGGATCTTCATGGTGGCGGTGACGACGTCCTGGGTGGCGCGCAGGCCGCAGACGAGGTTGCGGACGCGCATCGCGCGGCCCTCTTCGGCGACCTTGTCGAGCATCTCCTTGACGTCGAAGGGCAGGGAGGCGGTCTCGTCGGTGATGATGACGATGCCGGGGATCTCGTGGGAGATCGGCAGCTTGTTGTCGGTCTTCTTCTCCCGCATCAGCTGCTGGTAGCCGGCCTTGCGGGCGGCGATGATCTCCCCGGCCATCTTCAGCATGAGCCGGGCTTCGTCCTCGGTGTGCGCGATCCAGTCGACGACCGGCGCGGAGGCGAGGCCCTCGGTGGCCCACGGGGTGATCCACGGGAGGGCGACGCCGCCGCCGGTGATGTCGATGGCCCAGATCAGCGCGTCGGGCATCCGGGCGAGCTGGCCGGTGACGACGCGCAGGGTGTTCGTCTTGCCCGCGTCGGTCTCGCCGATGAGGATGCCGCAGTCGTTGCAGAGACTGCCCATGGCCTGCTTGCCGTTGCGGTGCAGGCCGAAGGGGAACCGCTCGGTCAGCGTCAGCTCCGAGAAGTCCTCCGGGTAGGGGATGTCCTCGCTGATGACGTCCTTGAGGGTGACCTCGATCAGGATCGTGCCGCGGTGGGCGCCGGGGAAGATCTCGACACCGCAGCCGTCGGCGAGGCGCAGGTCGGCGGCGAACTTCGGGCCGTAGCCGTTGAGGTCGTCCGCGTTCGAGCCGCCGGAGGGCAGGTCGATCTCAACGGTGTAGCCGACCTTCTCGGGCCAGTGCTGCACGTCCTTGCCGACGCAGTTCTCCAGCCGGGCGACGCGCTTCATGCGGTCTTCCCAGTCGCGCAGGATGCCGACGGACTCGCGGCGCAGCTTCAACAGGCGCTTGCGCTCGGAGCGGGTGGACTCCGAGCGCGTGGCGGACGCGTTCGCGGCGATGCCGACCGCGGCCAGGCCCAGGCCGGTGGCCCAGCCGGTGGAGGTGAGGGGCGCGGTCGCCAGCGCCCAGGACGCCCAGCCGGCTGCGGTGACCCAGGACAGGGCGCGGGTGGTGAGGGTGCCGACTGTGGTGCCCTCGCGCAGGTCGTGGACGGCTCCGGCGGCGGCCGCGAACCCGAGGGGGATGGCGGCGGCCTGCCAGGGCAGTCCGGTGAGCGGGGCGAGCATCACCATCGAGGCGGCGGTCTCGCTGGCGTATCCGAGGAAGGTGGTGTGGCCGCTGGGCAGCGACCAGTCCCAGTGACGCATCGACATGGGGAAGTTCTCCGTCCTGGTGAGGAAGGGGCGGGGCAGCAACAAGGCGGGCAGCAAGGGAGCCGGTGGCCGGCCCTTGTGGTTCGGGGCGGCCACCGGCTCCTGGTGGGTGCGGGTCGTGCTCGGGGTGGGGGAGGGTCAGCGGGGGGTGTTCCACATGGCCTCGGCGGCCGGGCCCTTGCGGGGGTTGGTGTTGTGGCTGATCTCCAGCTGGTGGTCCTCGAGGAACAGCTTCGCGGCCATGTCGGCGTCGTCGGCCGCCGCCCGGATCATCGTGACCAGCGTGCCGAGCTCGTCGGTGACACGGTCGTCGACCGGGTACAGGTCGCGGGTGCGCTGGTGCAGGGCCTCGATCGCGTCGGCCAGGGCGTTGAGCCCGTAGCCCATGCCCTGGTACTCGGATCCGACCTGCATCATGTGGACCGGGTCGAAGGTCCGGTAGAGCACGGCCATCAGGACGCACCCGGACTCGATCCGGCCGGGCTGGAACATCGCGGCCGCGTCCCCGGACGACCCGTTCGGGGTGACGTTCCACATCCACTCGTTCGTCCTCGGGGCGACGATCCGCTCGATGTCGAACGCATGGGCCCAGCGGAACAGGGCGACCATGGTCTCCGCGCGGGAGGCGGCGTTGACCATCCGCTGGTACGCCTCGGTGAGCTTGGCGATGGCCCGCTTGGAGCACGGGTACTTCTGGTCGGAGTTGACGGCCATCTGCTGCAGGGCCATCGCCGCGGCCCGGATGCCGTTGGGCAGACCGGCGTACTCGGCGGCGACCTCCATCATGCTGGTCGGGCTGTAGCCGGTGTACGAGGAGTGCGTGGCGCGCATGGCCAGGGCGAACCTGGAGTTGTTGCCGTCCAGCACGGCGGAGCCGGCGGCGAGGGAGGGTCCGGTCACGTCAGTGTCCTTCCGGGGGTCGTTGACGGTGAGGTTGAGCTGGTCCGCCTTGGCTTCCTTGTCGTGGCGGGCCTTGGAGCGGCGGAAGAAGAACCGCCAGATCCGCCCGGCGATCCGGACGGGGAAGGCGAACCCGTGGAGCGGGTCGCGGTGCCGGGTGAGCATGCGGAAGGCGCCCCACAGGATCCCGAGCGGCAGGGTGAGGATCCCGGAGAGTCCGGCAAGGAGCCCGGCTCCGGCGCAGCGAGCCCAGTGCCCGAGCTTGCGGGCGGCGACGCGGCGCATCCGGTACAGGCGGCCTGTCACCGGCCCGGCCTTGGTGCCCGAGCCGGTGCCGCCGGGGGTGCCGCTCTTGTTCTTCTTGGAGCGGCGGAGCTTGCCCGCCCAGCCGCGCATCTTCTGCATCGCGCGCCCGAGGCGGGACTTCGCCGGGGCGGTGGTGCCGGTGCTGCCGGCCCCGGAGCCGTTGGAGCCGCCGGAGGAGCCGGCGTTGCCGGTGCCCGCGCCGCTGTTGCTGCGGCGCATCTTGTTGCCCCAGCCCTTGAGGGTCTGCCACGCCTTGCCGGTACGGGACTGCTGACCGGCGCCGGCCTTCCCGCCGGGGCCGTTCTTCCCGCCGCCGGTGCCCTTGGGGGTGCTGGCGCCGGGGCTGGTGGCTCCGTTGCCCTGGCCGCCCTTTCCGCGGCCGCCCTTTCCGAGCAGTCCGCCCAGGCCGCGCCCGTTCTTCCCGGGCCCGCCGGTGCCGGTCCCGTGACCGGAGCCACCGCCTGCAGCGTGGCGGCCGCCGCCGGGACGCTTGCCGCCGCCGGGGCCGGTGGAGCCGGGGCCGTTCATCCGCCCGCCGCCGCTGTTCAGCCTGCCGCTGCGGTTGTTCATCTTGCCGCCGCCGCCCGCGCCGCCGCCTCCCCGGCCGCGACCACCGCCGCGCCCGAGCAGACCGCCCTTGCCCGCGCCCCCGCCCGCCCGCCCGGAGCCGCCTCCGGAGCGGTTCGCGGCAGCGGTCTTGCGGGCGGCGGAGACCTTCGAGCGCTTCTTCCGCCCGGCGAGCGCGGCAGCGGCGACGGCCACTCCGGCCGCGCCGGCGGCGATGAGTCCGGGCACTCCGGCGACCCCATAGGCGATGCCCGTGGCGATTCCGGTTGCGTTCGTGCCGTGCACGATGAGCGGCAGCGCCTGGGGGCGGCCGCGGCTGGTCTTCTTCTGCTCCGGGGCCGGGTCGGTGGCCTCCGATGGCTCGGTGACGACGGTGTACTCGTCGGTGTCCGCGCCCTCGGCGGTGGTGGTGTCCGGGGGCGCGGTCGCGGTGTCTGCCACGACGGATCTCCTCACATTGCGTAGCGGAGAGGCGAGGCGAGGCGACGCGAGGTGGGGGCAGAGACCCCCTGTCACCCCCGGTTGGAGGGTTCAGCAGGGGGCTGGGAGGGGGTTCCCCCCTCGCCTCGCCTCGCCTCGCCTCGCCTCGCCGCTACTTTCCGTAAACGGCGGGGTCGGGGGTGCAAATAGTGCTTTCCGGGCGGCTGTTCGGCCTGGTCCGTGCTGGTGGAGCGGGTGACGCGGTCGGCCTGGCGGCCGCGGCCGGCCCCCGCAGCGCTCTGCCCGGCGGCGTGCCGGGCAGACGGTGCGAGGGACGACCGTGGGGGCCAGGAGACCCTCAGATTTGGTTCCGTTTCAGGCTGCTGCCTGCTCCGGAGCCTCGTTGCCGCCGCCCTTGAGGAGCTCGACGGCGCGGGTCTTGCGGTCCTGCGCGGAGCCGGTGGAGATGCCCAGTTCGTCGGCGATGACGCGGACGGTGACCGCGCTCTCGCCCCGGGCCTCGATCATCGCGACGACCCGGTGCACGTCCCAGTCGACCTGCGACATCCGGGCCAGGGCCGCGGCCTCGACCGCGCGGGCCTCGTGTTCAGCGGCCCGCGCCCGGTGCTCCGCCGCCTCCTCGACCGCAGCCGCCTCCCGAGCCTTCGAGGCGGCAATCTCCTCCTTGTCGCGCTGCTCCTGCCGGGTCGTGTTCAGGGTCGCGGCGCGGTGTTCAGCCTCCTTCCGCTCGTGTTCAGCGGCCTCTTCGAGGGCCTTCTTGGTGGCGGCCTCGGCTGCGGCCCGGCGCTGCTCCTGCTCGGCGAGGCCGGCCTTGCGGGCGATCTCGTCGCGCTGGGCGCGGGCGGCGGCGTCGGCCTGGATCCGGCGCTCGGCCTCGGTGGCCTCGGTGGCCATCTGCTGCTTCTCCAGACCCCAGCTGGCCTGCACCTTCTCCCGGTCGATCTGGGCGAGGGTGCGCCGCTTCTCGGTCTCGTCGAAGAGCTCCTGGGCCTCGGCCGCAGCCTGGTCCTCGGCGAGCTTGAGCGCGTGCTGACGCTTGGCTTCGCGCAGTTGAGCATCGGCCTCGGCGCGCTGAATCTCCGCCTGAGCCTCGCGCTCCGCTTCGGTGCGGGCGATCTTCAGCTGACCCTCGGAGCGGATCTTGTCGACCTCCGCCTGAATGCGAGCGGCCCCAAGTTGAACATCGGCCTTGACTCGCTGAACCTCGGCCGCGGTCCGCTGAAAGGCCGCGTCCGCGAGACGCTTGGCCTCCCGGACTTCCTCCATCAGCGGGACCGCCAGGGCCTCGTCGACTGAAAGCCCGACCTTGGCGAGTTGAAAGGGGGCCAGCTCCTCCTGAACGGCCTTCCGGCGCCAGCGGCGGGTCTGGTACTTCGAGGCGAGGCGCTGCTCGTAGACCATCCACTCTTTGTGGTGGGCGAGCGCGACCTCGTAGTCGGTGATCTCGTCCTGCCGCATCAGCTTCCAGATCCGCCACGTCGTCCGCGGCTGGCACAGCCACCGCGTCAGGCGGATCTTGCCCATGCGGCGCGCGCCGTGGACCTCGCCGATGTGGGCCGCGTACAGGTGCGCGGCGATCTCGGAGAAGATCACCCACAGGGCGGCGAGGCCGGCGTGGCCGACCTGCGCGGGCAGGGTGTTGGCGGCCTCCCAGTTGAGGTAGATCGTCAGGACCGTGCCGCCGCGGGGCACCCACTTGATCCACCACAGCGGGCGGCGGGCGCGGATCAGCAGCAAGTTGACGATGCCGAAGGCGAGGATCGACAGGTCGATGCCGACCGGCAGCAGCCACGGATCCTCCCAGCCCCAGCCGCCCTGGGAGGCCGGCAGCGCGGCCTTGTCGTACAGGGCGCCGAAGCTGCTGTAGAGGCCGAGGACGGCGACGCCGGTGCCGAGCAGGACGCCGAAGACGGCGAGCCACAGCTCCCACTTCGCGTAGCCGCGCTCCCGTTCCTGCTCCGGTTCGTCGGCATCGTGCGCGAGGTCCTGGTCGTGCTGGTCGTCGGGGTGGTCGGCCGGGCCGGTGACGTCCCAGGAGCGCGGGTCGTCGTCGCCGTCCGGGCGGATCACGTCGGGCTTGCGGAAGTCGACGGCGGTCATGTGCTGGTCTCCGGGTCGTCGGTCGAGGTGAACGGGGTGAGGGCCAGGCCCACGCACAACCGGACCAGGCCGAAGACGGCGAGGCCGACGGTCAGGTGCAGGCAGGTGGGCCACACGCCGTTCATGAACAGGTCGAACAGGGCGAGGACGGTGGCGACCAGCGCGGTGAGCGTGGCCAGCAGCGCCGTGAGCGGGCTGTGCGCCACGTACGTGTCGTCCGTCGTCTTGTCGGGGGCCGGGGTCGTGGTCGTCGTACTCACCGGGCACCCCCACTGGTAGCGTTGGCCATGCGAATCGCTCCTTGTCAGCGGATCGCGAGAACAAAGGAGAGGCCCCCTGACCGGGGCCTTTCTGCTTTGCCGAGCCATCTCCGGCTCTCCGGCTCCGCCACGGCCTGGTTGGTCGTGGCGGAGCGGGAGAACCGCCGGCCCCGGCGCGGAGGTGGACTCCGGCCGGGGCCGCGGCGGATGGTTCAGGACTTCGCCTTGCCGTCGCGGTGCTCCTGGAGGTACTGGGCAAGCTGGATCTTCACGCTCGCCATGCCGGTGTAGGCGTTCATCGCCGCCCACACTCCGTGGTTCTCCTCGGCGCGCAGGAGCAGGTCGTACGCCTCGACGACCAAGTCGTCGGGCTTGGCGTCGATGCGGCGCAGCGGGCTGATCATGCGGGCGAACATCCCGGCCATGAAGGACTCCTTCGAGGTGTGGCTCCTGGACTGTCACCAGGAGCAGGACGCGGATCAACGGGGCGGCCCGGGGAGCGGGCCGCCGATGTGCTGTGGTGCTGCGGGGCGGGCGGCGAGTTGGCCGGTGCTCCCGCCGGGCGGGAGGGGTCAGGCCGCGTTGCGGGCCCGGTTGCGGGCGGCGCGGCGCTTCATGGCGCGGCGCTCGTCCTCGCTGAGCCCGCCCCAGACGCCCGACTCCTCACCGCTCCCCAGCGCCCACTGGAGGCAGGTCTCCATCACCGGGCAGCGGCGGCAGACGGCCTTGGCCTCCTCGATCTGGAGCAGCGCCGGGCCGGTGTTGCCGATGGGGAAGAACAGCTCGGGGTCTTCGTCCTTGCACACCGAGCGGGCCCGCCAGTTGATGTCGACCGGCAGGTCGGCGGAGGGGGCGTAGCTGGTGCGTACGATGGACTCGCGATTCATCAGGGCCTCCCAGAAGGTCCAGAGCGAAGGACAGCCCCGGGGCGGCCACCCCGGGGCTGTTGCATGTTGTGGCGGCCGGATGGCCGGAGCGGGCGGGAGCTCCCGGCGCTCTTCGCCGGCCCCGCCCGGGACGGCGCGGGGACGACGGGCAGGGCCGGGTTCAGCGCTGCTTGTTCGAGCGGTTGTTGTATGCGTCCTGGAGCTTGGCGAACCGCTCGTGGACCGGCGTCCCGGCCTCGCACGGCTCCTCGGCCTGGCAGGCCGCGCAGCCGCCGAGGTGCGTCGTCGAGTCCTCAAACGCCTTCATATACCGGACGAACAGGTCGTTGGTCGGTCGGGCACTCATCGGCCGCTGCCTCCCGACGAGCGCTTATTGACCTCGGCGAGCTTCCGGCTCAGCTCCTCCGGGTCGTCGGCCATCAGCAGGCGGACCAGCTGGTAGAAGGTGTCGGTCTCGTCCAGCTCCGGGCCCTTCTGGTTGTCCTCCTCTTCCATGTCGCTGTAGAGGCCGGCCGACGGAGCGGCGGGAACGGGACGTGCCATCATGCTGTTCATCAGGTCCTCCGATTCAGGTCCTGGACAGCCCCGGGGGCCCAATCCCTGGGGCTGTCGCCGTTCTGACTGCCGTACGAGCAGCCACGGCCCTGGCCCCCCGATCGCGGGGTGGCCAGGGCCGTGGGCGTTCGTGCCGCGGTTCTAGCGACTGAGCTGCTCGGCCTTCGTCGCGAACAGCGTGATCGCGCTCATGAGGTCGGCGCGCTCCCAGTCGTTCAGCTGCGGGCCGCCGGCCTTCGTCGGGCTGAGCGACTGGAGCATCGCGACCAGGGCGTCGTGGGCCTTCTGGAGGTCGGCCCGGCGAACTGAGTCGGCCGTCGACGCCCACTTCAGTTCCCGCAGCAGCCACAGGCCCTGCTCGCGCTGCTCCGCCAGCTCCTCCTTGACCGTGAGGGCAGCGCGGCGGGCGGGCTCGGTGCGCCGCTTGTGCGCGACCAGGTGGGCGAGCTTGCCGCCGTCGGCGCAACGGGTGCGGCCGGACGGGGCGCAAACCGCGCAGCCCCTGGTGTGGGCCTCGTACATCTTGAGCGCGGCCTTCGCGTCCAAGAGCGGCGACAGGATCTGCATGACGGCCGGAGCGACCGCGACCTTCGGCTTCCGCGTGACACGCTCCGGGCGGATCCCGTTCGTCTCCGCGACGCCTTCCTCCAGGCGGCGGCGCCACCTGGCGGCGTCCACGTCGATGATGACCCGCCGGTGGCTGCCGCCCTTACAGACGAGCGGGTCGGCGGTGCCGGCCCTTCCCGTGTGGTGGGGCACCAACTTCGTCCGTCCCGGCTGTCCGTTCGGACGGTTGATCGGGACCCAGGTGCGGCAGGACGGGCAGACCAGCGAGACGCAGGCCGGATCCAGGTCGTACTCATGGACGGCGAGCTGGGAGATGCGGATGGGGGCGAGTTCGTTGGGGGTGCGGTGGCGGGAGCGGGTGCGGCGGACCCGCTCCTTGGCGGTGCGCTCGGGGGTGGCGACAGCAGACATGTGAACTCCTCACGTGCAGAGCGGACGGAGTGCGTCGCGAATGTGCTCTCCGCCGCTGCAGGCACCCGGCTGGGCCGGGGTCCCGCAGGACGGACAACGCATCAGCGCTGCGACTTCACGCATCAGCCCCTGAGCCGAAGGCTCAAGTCCGGAGGAGTTAGTGGTGCCTCATGGTGCAAAGACTCCGGGGCCACCGAGGTGGCGACTGGTGCGAGTGGTGCGGGTGGTGCTGATCTAGGGGGCTTTAGGCAGTCGACTTAGATTGACTACTCAATGCCCGACGCAATGAAGCATGCACGGTGCGCGACACGGGGTCAAGCACTTCACCTACATTGACTAGTCATTCCCTGGCCCTGTAGACATCTCCTATGGCAGTCAGCGGCAGGGCACGAGCCCTCTACCAGCGCATCGCGGACAAGATCCGCGCTCAGATCACCGACGGGACCCTGAGTCCGGGTGACCGGCTGCCGACCGAGGCCGAGATCGCTGCCGAGTGGGACACCACTCGCTCGACTGCCGTGCAGGGGCTGAAGGTCCTGGTCAACGAGGGACTCATCACCAGTGATCGGCCGCGCGGCTACTTCGTTCGGGGCCGCCAGCCGATGGTCTACCGGCCGCAGGGCGAGTTCCGTAAGCGCCCGCTGTCGCCGGAGATGGATCAGTTCCTGACCCAGATGTCCGAGGAGGGCCGGGAGGCCAGCCAGCACATCGAGGTGAAGGTGGAGACGCCTTCGCGGCACGTTCGCGAGCGCCTCCGCCTGGACGACGGCGAGCTGGTTGTTGTCCGTCGGCGCGTCAGGTTCATCGACGGCGTCCCGTACAACACGAACGACTCCCACTTCCCGCTCTCCCTGGTGGCGACCAGCGAGATCATGAACCCCGACGACATCGCCCGGGGTGCGAACGTCGTTCTGGCGGAGCTCGGTCACGAGCAGGTCCGTGCCCTCGATGAGATCCACGTCCGCATGCCGACGCCCGACGAAGCCGACCGGCTGCTGCTCGGTCCCGGCACACCGGTTGCCGTGCACATGTGCACCGGCTTCACCAAGGACGGGAAGCCTGTCCGGGTTGTGGTCAACGTCCTGCCCGGAGACCGTCACGTCATCACCTACGAGCGCAGCCGGCCCCAGCTCGAGAACAACCTCTCCATTCGCCCGGCCGTCATCGCCGACCTCCGCACGGTTATCGCCCTGTGGGAACACGCAGCCACGTGGCTGGACGAGCGCGGCATCGATCAGTGGCAGTACCCGCCGCGCGAGGACCGCATCAAGGCCAACATCGAGGCCGGCGAGTGCTGGGTCGTCGAAGCTGACGGTGCGCCAGTGGCAACCATCACGCTCGATGAGCACGCTGACCCGGACTTCTGGACAGCCGCCGAGGCCGCCGAGCCCGCGCTCTACGTCCACCGCATGGTCGTGCGCCGGGATGTCGCAGGCGTGAACCTCGGTTCGTCCATGCTCGACTGGGCGGGGCAGCAGGCGCTGCGCAAGGGCAAGCAGCTGCTCCGTCTGGACGCCTGGCGCACCAACGACGGACTCCAGCGCTACTACGCCGACCGCGGTTTCGCGCACGTCCGAACCGTGGAGGCCGCCGATCGCAGCAGCGGCGCCCTGTTCCAACGCGCGGCCGACTACAGCCGCGGAACGGGGCCGGCGCTGGAGATGAAACAGTCCGACAGCACTCACTGAGCCACACCTCCTCGCTGGGCTGGAAAACCGATGCTTCGGTTCTAGGCCCCCGGGAGCTGCAAGTTCCAGATCTGACATGTGGCCGGACGAACTGGCCACATCAGCCACAGGATTGGGGCGGGATGGCACAGAAACCACGGGAGCTCACGCCCTGGGTATCCCCCTTACACAACTGGGGCTACGAGCTGCGCGAGCTGCGAAACCTGCGCCGTCTCAGCCTTCGCGCGCTGGCCAAGCGAGCCATGGTCGACCACTCTCACCTGGGACGATTCGAACGCGCCGAGCGCATGGCCACCCGAGAGCAGGCCGCGCAGCTGGACAGCGCCTTGGGCGCGAACGGCATGCTGCTCCGCCTCTGGGAGCGCATCGGAGACGAGCGTGGCCATGTGGCCAATCCGCCCGTCCATGTGGCCAAGTCGTCGGTGGATCTGGCCCTGTCGGTGCCGGACCAGGCAGCGTCGGACGGTGAGGGGATCTCGGTCCCGTGTCGTCTAGCTGATGGGTCGGTGGTTTGGGTGGCTCTGAATCGGCGTGCGCTGCTGCGCACGGGGATGGGGCTCGGGGCTGCGGCCGCAGTAGGGGTTGGTTCGCCGGCCTTCGCGGACTCCGGCGCCGTTTCTGGTCTGGTCCGCAAGGCTCGGGCCGCGTACGCGTACGGCTCGACCCCGGTGGAGCACCTGCGTCGTACCCGCCGCTTGCTGATCGACAACGACAACCTGCTCGGTCCCCGGCACGCCATCGCCGCCGTACGCGACCACATCCAGGTCATCCAGGAGCTGCGCCGGGACGCGAAGGGCGCTGACCGGCGCGACCTGATGGAGCTCCAGACGCAGTACGGCGAGTTCCTGTCCTGGCTCTACCAGGACCTGGGCAACCCACAGGCGGCGTCGTACTGGCTGGACCGGGCGATGCAGTGGTCGAACACCGTCGGCGACGTCGACCTGAGCACGTACGTGATGGCCCGCAAGGCGCAGCTGGCCGGGGACACTGCGGACCTGGTCGACGTGGTCGACCTTGCCGAAGCCGCGCAACGCATGGCCCGGCCCCGCAGCCGCCTCGCCGCCGTCGCGCGCACCTACGAGGCGTACGGCCACGCGCTGCGCGGTGACGCTGACGAGAGCGAGCGGGCGATTGACGACGTCCGCAACGCCCTCGATGGCGCCGCCGCCGACCCCACCCCGTGGGGCGTGTGGCTGAACGCGTCGTACGTGGAGATCCACCGCGCCCAGGGCCTGGAGGCCCTCGGCAAGCACGACCAGGCCGCGGACGCGTTCGGCGCCGCGATCCGGTTGATGCCGGAGGGCTACCACCGCGACCGGGGCGTCTACATGGCGCGGCAGGCCGTGGCGTTGGCCGGCGCCCGCGCCCCGGAGCAGGCCGCCGCCCTCGGGATGCACGCGTTGACCGTCGCGGAGGACACCGGCTCCGGCCGGATCACGAACGAGCTCGCGCGGCTCGACAAGGCCCTGATCCCCTGGCAGCGCGAACCGGTCGTAGCCGAGTTCCGCGCCACCTTCGACTCCACCCTCTTCCACGAGACAGAAACGGAAGCCTGAGCAGATGACTGACCGCCCGTACGTCGTGCTGTCCGCCGCCATGTCGGTCGACGGCTATCTGGACGACGCCAGCCCCGAGCGGCTGAGCCTGTCCAATGCCGCCGATTTCGACCGCGTCGATCAGGTCCGCGCGGAGTCCGACGCCATCCTGATCGGCGCGACGACCATGCGGAAGGACAACCCGCGCCTCCTGGTCAATAGCGAGGAGCGCCGTGCTCAGCGCGTCGCCGACGGCAAGCCGGCCTACCCGCTCAAGGTCACGGTGACCCGAACCGGGGACCTCTCCGGCGACCTGAAGTTCTGGCACCACGGCGGCGAGAAGTTGGTCGTCACCGTCGACGATGCGGCGGAGAAGGTGCGCGCCACGCTCGGGGACCTCGCCGACGTCGTCAGCGTCGGGCCGGATCTCGACTGGGGCCTGGTCCTCGATGAGCTCGGGCGCCGCGGCGTCGGCCGGCTCATGGTGGAAGGCGGCGGCACGATTCACACCCAGCTGATGGCCGCGAATCTCGCCGACGAAGTGCACCTGGCCATCGCGCCGCTGCTGGTGGGTCAGCCGGAGGCAGCCCGTTTCCTGGGCGCCGCCGACTACCCCGGTGGATCGACGGCACGGATGAAGGTGCTGGAGGTCCAGGCGATCGACGACGTCGTCTTCGTCCGCTACGCGCCGAAGGAGCGCAGCTGATGGACGGGTTCGACCGGTGGCAGGACATGCAGTGGATGAGGCGCGCGATCCGCCTTGCGGAGATGTGCCCGCCGGCCGCAGGTGCCTTCTCGGTCGGCGCGATCATCGTCGACGAGGACGGCGTCGAGATCGCGGCTGGCTACTCCCGGGAGGCCGACCCGCGCGAACACGCGGAGGAAGCCGCCCTGGGGAAGCTCGTGGCGAACGATCCACGCCTCGCCAAAGCGACGATCTACAGCACGCTGGAGCCCTGCTCCCAGCGCAGCGCTGCCCGCACGCCGTGCGCGCAGCGGATCCTCGAGGTCGGCATCCCGCGCGTCGTCATCGCCTGGCGCGAGCCGAGCCTGTTCGTCGACGACTGCGTCGGCTACGAACAGCTGGTGGAGGCCGGGGTGATGGTGGTGGAACTGCCCGAGCTGGCAGCGGCCGCGAAGGCTGTCAACTCGCATCTGGGCGGGCTGGCATGACGGCGACAGCCGCACCTTCCCCCGCTGACACGTCATTCGTGGACGACAAAGATCACCCGGATCATGTATCTTTCATGGTTACAACGATCATGGAAGGCGTGGCTATGTCCGACTCGGACCGCTCGCAGCGGGTGGACGCTCTGCTGAACGGCCTGCCCGAGGCTCTGCCGCCCCCGCATGTGCGCGCGAAGCTGCGCCTGGCGGCCGGCCTCACCCAGCAGGACGTCGCGGACGCCGTGGGCGTGAAGAGGGTCGCGGTCACGCGCTGGGAGTTGGGCCAGACCAGCCCCCGCCGCCCGCATCGCGAGAACTACCTGCGCCTCCTGAAGGGCCTTACGGAACGCTTCCCCGAGGTCGCGGAGGCGGATGAGGGTATGCCGACGCCGGCCTCCGAAGGGGGGTCGGGATGACCTAGGTCATCGGCCGCGCGCGCCAAGAAGCGGATTAACCACCCGCTGGCCTCGCGCGGCCCGTCTACCGACCGGAATAACCACCCGCGTCGGCTGCTCAGGTCCCAGTTCGTAGCTGGTCCTGAGCCGCGGCTCACCGAGCCGCTCGTTTCACCTCGGCCCCTAACCAGGGCCACTTGCACCACCGGCCACTAACCACGGCCACCACAGCCAGATCAGTACCGATCCGCATCACCCGCGGTGCCCCCACCACAGGGGCCACGCGGTTCAGCAGGACCGGGAGGGACAGAGAAATCTCCCCCCACCCGATCGGTGTCCGCCCTCTTCTCACGAAGGGGGCTTACCAGCACATCCGCACATGAAGGTCGGTCCAGCCCCGAGGGGC
Organism: Streptomyces sp. NPDC057271; assembly: GCF_042668715.1. Lineage (NCBI taxonomy): Bacteria > Bacillati > Actinomycetota > Actinomycetes > Kitasatosporales > Streptomycetaceae > Streptomyces > Streptomyces sp. NPDC057271. The sequence continues at coordinate 26,246 of NZ_JBHUYJ010000026.1, read as the reverse complement.
TCGATCGGTCCAGCCATATGGAAGGCAGGTCGTTTCTCATAGTGCACGAGAGTGGTGTCCCCTGTCAGCTTGACCTTGTCCGTTTCACCCCGGTTCAGGCGCGGCGGTCGTCCCGCGTGACGGGATCGGCGTACGGTTCATGCCCCTTTTTCCGTTCCGTACCGGAAATTGGATTTCCGGTAGGAAGCTACAAGAGCAACAGTTTCGGAGCGGGCTCGGCGGGCTCGGTCGCGGCCTCGCCCACCCGGCTCGCGCACCCGCTCGCGGAGATCGTCCACAACCCCGTCGGCGGGGACGTCCTCGAGGGCGCCGTCCCGTGTGGCGGGACGGGTTCCAAGATCTCTGCCCGCCGTGCGGGAGCGCGGGAGGTGATCCGGGCTCAGCGGGCTCTGTCCACAGGCCGTCTGATGCAGGGTCGGCGGATGGATCTCGAAGCGCGTGTTTTGCCTGCTGAGGGGGGTGTCCGCTTTGGCGTGTACACCAGCCTGATGATGACGCAGGCGGTAGTTCCCACCCCGGCCGGGACGGTGGGCCGATGAGCGGCACGGCGGCAGCCGTCGCCGCGCTGATTCCTGCTCCGCGTCCGTCGGCCGACGACGACGTGGTCTCCGTCGTGCCCGCGACGCTGTACGTGCCGGAGGCGTCGCAGTGGCTGTCGACGTCGATGGGCCGGGTCGCGCTGGACGGCTACTCGTGGATGCAGGCGGTGCACTGGGTGGCCGGGGCGGGGCTGTACGAGCCGCGGCGGCACCGGTCGCACGGGCCGCGCAGCTTCGGGCCGACGACGGTGCGCGTCGCCCAGGAGCTCGCGCAGCTCTTCCCGTGCCGTCCGGGGATCGAGTACCTGGTGCGCCGGACCGGGCTGTCGGAGCGGTCGGTGGAGTACCACCTGGGGATGCTGCGGGAGGCCGGGCTGCTCGCGTACGTCGTGCGGGGCACCCGGGTCCGCGGTGCGGCGGCGCAGGCGTCGGAGTTCGCCCGGATGGTGCCGGTGGAGTTCGACGTGGCGCTGGGCGTCCGTACGGCCGGTGAGGGCACCGGGCGGCGGATGACGGGGATCGCGGAGGCCGGCCGGGAGCTGATGGCGGCGCTGTCGAAGAAGGCGGCCCGCAAGGTCCGCAAGCGGCGGGCGAAGTCGTCCTCGAAGGCCCCGGCGAAGGGTGCCCGCAAGGGTGCTGACCAGGGTGCTGTGACGGCTGTTTCGGATGAGGCCCGTTGCACCCCAATGGGGGGTAGTTCCCGCAGTGTTTCTTCTGCGGGTACTACTTCCTTCCCCTCTGAGAGCAAGCTCGCCAGCGGGCAGAGCGATTCCCCCACCCCGAAGAAGGTCAAGCGCGGCCGCCGGAAGCTCAACGCGGTGGGGCGCCGTTTCCAGCTGGCCTCGGAGCTGATCCGCCAGGTGCCGTGGATGGGTCGCGCTTCGGTGCCCCGGATCGCCTGGATCCTCAAGGACGTTGCTGACGCGGGCTGGACGGCCGATGAAGTGATCGCGTTCCTGGACTGCGGCGACGCCCCGGGCACCGTGCACCGGCCCTCGGGGTTCCTCGCTGGACGACTCAAGACCGCGACGGCTCAGTGGCCGCACGCCGAAGGCCGGGCCCGCGCCGTTCAGGCGTACCGGGACTCGAGGCGCGCTGAGAAGGCCCGCCACCAGGAGTGGGAGGGCGACTGGACCCCGCCGCGCAGTGAGTCCGTCCGCCGCCTGGTCGCCAATGCGTTCGCCCCTCAGCAGCCGCAGTACGACCTCCCGGGCGGTCACCAGGACGCGGGCGAGGCCAGCCCCGATGTGCCCGGCGAAGAAGAGCTCAAGGAGTTCCGGGCCGTGGCCTGGCAGGAGTTCATGCTCGGCAGGCCCGACCAGGTAGTCACGACCCTCGACGCCCTCGGCCCGGCCGCCGCTGAGCAGATCTACGGCGCTGACCTGGTCCAGCGCGTACGCAAGCTGATCAGCGGCACCTCGCTGATGACCGTCGGACGCCGGTAGGAGGCCGTGATGACCGAGACCCTGAACACCACCACCAGCAGCAGCGAGCAGCCGGCCCCGGAGCTGTCGGGCGTCGACCTGGCCTGGGTCGCGCTGCACCAGGCGCGCGAGGCCGCCAAGGCCCGCGGCGAGGGCGGCACCCGCAAGGCCAAGCGCCGGATCGGGACGACGGTGCGGCGCGACGGCCGGGAGCCGACGGGGTTCGCCGCCGTGCTGCAGGGCCTGATGGCCGACCGGGCCTGGGACGTCCCGGCCGCCGGCGGAAGCATCCTGGACCAGTGGCCGGACATCGCCGCCGGCCTCTCGCCGAAGCTGGCCGCGCACGTCACCGCCGTCGCGTTTCACGCGGAGACGGGGCAGCTGGACCTGCGCCCGGACTCGCCCGCGTACGCCACCCAGCTGCGCCTGATCAGCTCCCGGATCGTCGCCGCGGCGAACGAGGCGGTCGGCGCCCAGGCGGTCCGCACCGTCCACGTCCTGCCCCTGGGCGCCCCGGCCCCGGCGGCCCGCGAGGTGCTCCCCGCTCCGACGGCGGCGGCCGCGCCCGGGACCCCGGTCAAGACCCGCGACATGGCCACGCCCGGCTTCCACCGGGCGCTCGCCGCCCACCAGGCCGTCCCGCGCGCCCAGCACGTCAGCTCGGGCGTCACCGAGGCGATCGAACGACAGAACCGGGCGATGCGCGAGCTCAGCCGCCGCGCGTTCCCCGAGACCGCCGTCGTCCCGGACGATGCGCCGCCGCCGATCGAGCAGAGCCGCGCGCAGCGACGCCGCCGGGCAGCAGCGACCGAGGCCGCCGCGCTGCGCCGGGCCCGCGCCGAACGCGCCGGAATTATCCAACTGCCGACTCAGACCCAGGCCACGCTTCATCCGCTGGATCAGACCGGGTGACGCCGCCAGACCAGCAGTCACCGCCGTACGACGGCGTGAACACGGAGATCGGCTGTGGACCCAATGCCTCTGGTGGGAGCATGAGTTGGGACGAAGGGTGGGGGTATGAGGGGTGACCGGCGGCAGATCCAAACGGCGGTGCTGGGCAGCGCGGACTCGGAGGAGCCGCTGTTGTTGCCGCTGGAGGCAATCGAGCTGGACGCCTTCCGCCGCCGGCATCAGCTCGACACGTTCTGGTGCGGTTTGCTCCTCGGTGGATGCGGAGCCCAGCTGACCACGAAGCTCTACACCGACCGGGTCTGTCACTTCGCACACCACCCCGGCCCCGACGGCCAGCCCCACATCTGCGGTCGCCGCGCCCGAGGCATCTCCAGCGCCGACCACCTGTACGTGAAGTCCGCGGCCGCCGCCTGGTTCCGCAACAGGGGCGAGGAGGCCGACATCGCCTTCGCCCAGCCGGACGGGGCGCCGGTCGGCTCGCTGGTGGACATCACCTCCCGGCACCGCCGGCTGCGCGTGCACCTGGACCAGGCGGTGGAGCCGGTGTGGGACGAAGACGGCACTGAGCCGGTGCTGGGGATGTCGGTGCCGGTCGACCGGGACACCCTGATCCGCCGCTGGTACGTGCACCGGATCCGCCTGGACAGCGAAGGCACCGCCCGCCGGGTACAGATCGGCACCGAGGCGTTCGCACGGCCCACCGAGTGGTTCGCGCTGGACACGTGCACGATGACCGAGCGTGGCCTGTCGACACCGGCGGTAGAGAAGATCATCCGCTCCCGTACCAGCAGGCCCGCCCCGGCCTGGACTCCCGGCAGGGCACGCAAAGCCCCGGACGTCGAGTTGCGGTCGCCGGTTCTGGACGTCGAGTCGCAGGCGCAGGTTCTGCTGCACGAGCTCGCCGACGCCCGCAAGGCGGAGGCCGCCGTCGTCGTGACCCGGCTGTGTGACCAGATCGCCGAGTTCACCGGCGCCAAGGAGGAGACGCAGGCACAGCTGGCGGCCGCCGTCGCGGACGCCGGGCACTGGCTGGAGCAGCAGGCCGAGGTCCGCCGCAGCCTCCTCGCCGACCTGGACGCCGCTGTTGTCGCAGGCCACACCCCACGTGTTCGGACGCTGCTCACCCACGTCAACATGACCGCCGGCCCCGACCGCACCGAGGAGGAGGCCCGCGTGGTCGGCGCGGCCGCCGACCACGTCGCCTCGACCGCCGCCGAGGCGACCGAGCGCGTACATGCCCTCCTGGAGGACCTCCGCCGCCTCCCCCGGAACCGGGCCGCCCACCTTCTGCGCCCCCAGGTACAGCAGCTGATTCAGGCAGCGGCCGAAGCCGGCCGTCTTCTCGGGCCGCGCCAGGAGGCCCAGATCGCTGCGTGGAAGGCGCGCACGGGCCTCGACAAGCCGGCCCCTGCCCAGACCGCAGCGCCCCGCACGTCGGTTGAGCAGCCACATCGGCGCCCGCAGCTGCACAAGCAGGTCGCGCGGCGGCACTGGATGAAGACAAGCTGTCCACGCTGCCGGGTAGGCAGCGGCCAGGAGTGCGTCGTCGACAACGGGAGCCGCGACCCTCAGGTACGCCACGTGCCCCATGACGAGCGGCTCCAGCCGATCATCGACGAACGCAGGGAACGGCAGCGGAACCAGCCGAAGCCGCCGCCCCCGTGGCGGGTGTACGAGGTGAGCTGCCCTGACTGCGGCCAGGGCGCCGACGCCCGGTGCGCGACGCCGGGCGGCCCGCACCGCTCACGCGTCGAACGGGCCAAGGAGTTCACCCGTATTCGAAAGCCCCGGCCCGAGGCCGGCGCGGAGGCGTGACCTGACGAAGGCCGCCCGAAGTGATCCGCCCGACCGTCCCACTAGCCAGGCAGAGGGCAGGTGAGCGGGAGGACACGCTCGCTCACCTGCCCCGTGAGGTGGGTGCCGGTGAGAACGGCGTCGGTGAGCCAGTCCGCGGCGGTCAGCTGGTCAACCAGCTCCTCTAGTTCGCCGGAGCCGACCGGGACCCAGGCGGCGAGGGTGTCCAGGCCGATGCCTTGGCCGGCGGGGCCCAGGCATCCCGAGGCGTCGGTCTGAGTGGCCAGGGTCAGGGCGAGCAGCCGAGTTGCGGCGGTGGCCTTGACCTTGCGGAGCTTCTTGTCCGAGATGACCTTCTGGGCCCACCCGGAGAGCTTGGGCCGCATCTTCTTGCCGAACGTGAACGGGCCCGTCCCGTCGTCACCGGGCGCCAGGGAGGGAACGGTGACCGGGGTGGCGTTCTCCGGCCGGGACGCGAGCAGTTCGCTGACGGTGCCGGGAAGAACCAGCCAGCCGCAGCCGCTCAGCTTTTCGATCAACTCTTCCGGCCCGGTCAGCCCCAGCGCGGTGAGGTCCTGGCCGACGAGGTTGCCGGTGCCGGTGTGCGCGGTGCGCAAGGTCAGCATCAGCACCAGTAGCCGTGCCTCGGGCCCGGGCAGCGGGCTGTGGTCGGCCACGTGCGCGAGGACAGAGCGCGCGTGCTCCCACTGCGCCGGGACAGTCAGCAGCCGGGCCACAGCCGGCCCGCCGCCGTCGGGGATGCTGCCAGTGCGTTGCTGGTGCTGGAGGCGGACGGCGGCAGCGGCCTGTTCGGCGCGCCGGGCCTCCCACCGCAAGGCCCCCTCGCACGTGACGTCGGCCCAGGTGGTGAATGCGCGGGCCTTGCGCTCCTGGAGGTCGGCGAGCAGCGCCAGGTCGGGCTGGTCGCGCTGCTGGTAGGCACGGAAGAGGTCACCGAGCTCGATGAGCTCGTCTCGCAAGACGACGGGCCGCAGATCGCGGGGGATGACCCGCTGGGCGATCTTCGCCTGCGGGGGCCGGCGCCGCGCAGGTGCCGAACGCGGCGCCGGAAGCGGGCTGGTGACGACGCGCGGGTCGGAGAACTGCGGTACGCCGGCGCCTGGGGCAGCGGGCGCGGGCCGGTCCGGGGCCTGAGGCGCCTGGGAGGTGGCGGCGGTCTTCGCGCCGGGGGTGGCGGCCGCGCACCGAGAGCAGCATTCCATCGCCTGCCACCAGCGGCCTTCCCGGTCGGTGATCACGGCCAGGACGACCGGACCGCCGCACCGCCAGGGCTCCGCACGCCCGTGGCGGCCGCTGTCCGGGACATGGAGGTGGCAGCCCTCCGCCCTGCACGCGCAGTACGCCCCGGCCCGCGGGGCGGGGGCGGCACGCAGGTGGGCCTTGATGTGGGCGACCGCGGCGGCCCGGCCGGCGGCCGCGGAGGGATGACGCTGTTCGGCGCAGGCGGGGCGGCTGCACGAGATGCGTACCGCCGTACTGCCCCGGCCGGCGGCGTCCAGCCGCACCGTCCAACGGCGCCCTGGCACCCGTTCGTCCAGCTCGCTCACCGCGGCCTGCGTCATCCCGGCGTTCCTCCCGTCTCGTGGTCGTCGATGCTCACCGCCGCCTCCGGCCGTGTCGGGCATGTGCGGGTGGCGAGGCCACCGTATGTGGCACATGGGCGAAGGCCGGTGAGGTCGCCCGTGTGCCGCAGCAGTCCGTCAGGATGTGTGCGCTCGCGCGGGCGTCTGGTCCAGGGAGTCGAGGAACTCTCCGAAGGTGATCTTCTCTTCGTCGTAGTCGAAGGTCATGGCGGCGGCCAACGCCGCCCACCGGTCCGCGCTTCGGCCGCAGCGGTCGAGCAGGGTCTTCAGCGCGATCTCGGGTTCGTTGCGGGAGAGGATCTCGTCGGCCGGGATCTGGAGCAGGTGCTCGGGGGTGTGGTGACGGGACTTGATGACGGCCCGGTAGATCTCGGAGCGGGAGAGGATCTCGCCGGCCGCGGGGGAGTCGAGCCAGGACTGCAGGACGGCCGCGGGGTCGGGGTGCTTGCCGAGTTCGTCGTCGCTCACCAGCCGCAGCACACCGTCGTCTTCGTCCGCGGCGACCGGGACGGCGGCCGCCGCGCCCAGGAACCAGTCGGGGCCGCCGGCCCGCTCGGCGATCCAGGCCAGCTCCGCAGGGTGCAGCCCGTCCAGGACGTCGGTGACGGCGGCGTGCGGGGTGTGCGGGTTGGCGGCGAGGGCGGTCAGGGCCTGGACGCGGCGGTGCTCGGAGTGTCGTTCCAGGAGCCGGGCCGGGCGGTCGTGGTCGGGGTCGACGTTGTCGATGATGCGGATCAGGGTCCGGCTCGGTGCGGGGGAGACGACGGCCGGCTGATCCAGACAGGCGAGCTGGGCGCAGGCCCCGGCGAGGTGGTCGGGTTTGGCGCTGAGGAGGGCCAGGTCCTCGGCGAGGCGCAGGATGCGGCCGTCGAAGTCGCGGTCCTCGTCCTGCTTCTCGGGCGGGCTGAGCAGCTGGCCGTGGGTCACGAGGGCGTCGGTGGCCGCGTGCAGCTGGTCGGCGGCCAGGGCCTCCAGGCGTGGGTTTTTGTGGACGCGGTGGGCGATGTGGTGCAGGGTCCTGCGGGCCGTCACCTGCGGGTTGGGCAGTTCGGCCAGCTCGGGCAGGCACAGCGCCGGGAGGCAGGCGAGCAGCAGGTCTTCGCTCAGGGCGGGAGCCGGGTCGTCGGGGAGCTTCTCGCCGTCCGGGTCGGCGCCGGCGGCGCGGAGCCGGGCGTCCTCGAGGGCCTGGGTCTCGGCCTGGTCCAGCAGCAGGTGCTGGACGGCCGGCCCGAGCGTGGGGTGCGCGGCGAGCTCCGCCCACCGCTCGGGGCACCGGGCCAGCATCGCCCAGCCGCTGTGGCTGGCCAGGTCGAGCGACCAGTCCTTCGAGAAGTCGGACAGGGCCGCCCAGCCCTCTTCGGGCTCTGGGTGGAGCAGGTACGCGGCGAGCGGGGTGAGGCAGGCTTCCAGGACGGCGTCGAACAGTTCCTGCGGCACGGGCGGGACCGGCACGTCTGCTGCGCCGCGGGTGTAGCGGTCGGGGTCCCAGTCCCGGACGACATGCTCCACCTCGTGGCTGGAGAGCCGGGGCAGGAGCGCGATGGCTGCCTCGACCTGTCCGGGGTGGCGTGCCAGGGCGGAGATCAGCCCGGCCCAGGCCCGGCGGTGCCGCAGGACGGCGGGCACGTCGGCGGTGGTCACCGTGCCCGCGGCCGCCAGGTCGGCCAGCGTCTTGTCGTCGGCGTGCACCAGGAGCCGGCCGCGCAGACGCTTGGCCGATGTCCGGGTCAGCAGCGTGGGCAGTGCGGCCTTGAGCGCTTCCTCCCGCCACCGGTCGGCCTGGGAGTCGAAGCCGGTCGGAGTCGTCGCAGGGGTGCACAGGGCTTCGATCACCGTCTTGAGGGCTTCCTTGGGGAGGTCCTCGCTCATCGCGAGCTCCCGCCACAGCGGGTACGTACGGGCGTTGACCATCCTCGGATCCCCTCCCATTCCTGACCCGGCGGCACCGCCCGGTCCCCATCCGTGGAACGACCGTACGGCCCGCCCAGGGCCCGAGCGGGGCAGATCCCTGAAGTCGCCCCGCGCGCGGGTGCGCTGACCTGATCCACGGTGGGTAACCACCGTCAGGATGGCGGGGCCCCATGCGTGGCCCAGCGATCCGAGGGGGTGACCGGTTCTCCCCCATGAACGTCGGGCCAGAGGTGACCATCGTCGGATGGACACCGAACGAGTGCGATATGACGCCTACTTCACCAACCCGGACGATGACGAGGATGAGCTGATCTTCCCGGTGGCCTCATGGGACCGGAACGGCATGGCACTCATCCTGGATGAAGAGGGTGGCCAGCTCGTGGTGGCCAAAGAATTGGAAGGCTTCCTGAGGGTGGAGCGGTACGAAGTACCTCAGGTGCGCGCCGTGCTTCCGGGCGGGAACTGGCGTCTGCGGAAGAAGGACGGGATCCCCGGCGGCCACCAGGTGGTCGCCTTCCTCGTGTACGACGGCTTCGTCCGTCCGGTCTCCAGCCTGCCGTCGGCCAACCGCGGGTGGCCGATCTCCGCAGCGACGCATCAGCTGTACGAGAAGGACTAGCCGATCATCCGGTTATGAGGTCGGCGGGCCCCTGGACCGGCCGTTACCAGCCAATGCACGCGGTGAATCGGGCAGTCCACTCCGAGTACGGAGCGACCCCGGGGCGGGAGAACGGATGCTCTGCGTCAACAGCCCTGGAGCCCTGCCCGCAGCGGCTGCGCCGCCTTACAACAAGCCGAAGGAACCGCGTGCGCGACATCATTACGTTGGCCGACGACCCTGATCTGGCCCACCTGGTCGACCTGATCGACATCCTGCCCAGCCCGGGTGTGGCCAGCTTCTGGGACCCGAAGGGCGAGGGCAATTACAGCATCGGAGCCAAGATCAAGTCCGATCTGACGAAGATCCTCAGCGGACAGGGCAGCGCGAGTGACGTGGACTACTTCGCCGTGCATGTCCTGAAGTACCTCGGACGAGGCAACAGCTACATCTCCGAGGAGAAGATCGGCAAGAACCTGACCGCCCTAGAAAATCTCCCAGCGGCAGGTCACGCCTGGATCGAGGACGCTACGCGCACCGCCTGGATTCTGGTCACGCGCTACAGCCTCCCGCGCTGGCGCCTCTCCCGGCACCCCTCCGAAGCTGGCGCGGCGTGGCTGAAGCCGTAGATCCGAACAAGGCCGGGCCTCGGCGAGGGGCCCTCCAGGAACGAAGTCAGCAGCAGGGCATGAAAGCTGACGCTCCTGTGCGATGAGCTGGGCGCTCAGCCCGTAACCGGGCCTGAGCGTGACCGTGGCGGGCCGTTTCCAATGGAAACGGCCCGCGAACGGAAGTGTCCCCACAGGCACCCGAGACGGCGGCTCCGCCCGCCACCCATGAGAGGAAAGGCATGAGGACGGCCCGGGAACTGCGGCCTGACGGAACGATCGGGCGGACCGTATCCGCAGAAGAGATCGGTCCCGACCCGGAACCCTTCAGGCGCCCGCTGATCTGCGCCCTCTGCATGACTGGAGTCCTCCCCGTCCGCGGCTACAAGACCGTACCCAGCCTCTTCCGGCTCGGGTCCGGGCTCCAGCACGAGGCGGGCTGCGACCTCAACCCCACCGAGGTCATCGACTCCATCGCCCGCGATTCTCACGGCCTGGCCCACGTCGATCAAGGCATCCTCCGCCTGGAACTCCCCTCAGACCTCACAGGAGCAGCGGGCCCGGACGAGCCGACGGGCACCGGACCCGACAGCGCTGTCCGCACGCGGAACGTCACCACGGTCCGCCCCAAGCTGCCGCCCGCGATCACCAGCGCAGCGAAAATCGCCCGGTTCCTGCAGATGCACGGCTTCGACCCCAAGATCGTGAAGAAGTTCAAGGTCCGGCCACACGGCCACACCCCGGTCTCCTGGAACGAGTTCTGCTACGGACCCGCCGAAGACTCCCTTACCGCCCTGTACGTCCGGCAGCTCAGTGCGACGCCTGCCTCCTACCCCGTCGCGGTCCACGGCACCGTCCAAGCGGTCCGTACCGACACCGGGGGCCGCCGGTACGTCACCCTCGCTACCGACGTCCCCGCCCATCAGGGCCGGTTCCACGTCGTCCTGCGCTCCATGTACGAGAACCTCATCACCCCACTCACCCCCGGCACCCACGTGCTGGTCCTCGGCTACTGGTCCGTCCTCACCCGCAGCCACATCCCGCAGCTCCGGCTCTTCGCGGACGCGCACTGGCAGATCGCCTACTGGAACGACGACGAAGCAACCGGCCGCCCGACCACGCCGACGTGCCCACCACCCGTCACGGCCCGCGAGCGAGCATCGACCACGAACCACAAGCCCGCGGCGAAGCAACCAGCACCCGTGCCACCACCGGCCGCACCCTTCCCGCCGAAGCATCCGGCCGCGCCCTACCGGGACGACCCCGACCCTGTCATCAAGGCCATCCTCACCCCGCCGCCTCCGCTCGCGTTGGCGCCCGCTCTCACTCCGGCGCCGAGCCACACGCCGCCGCCCGTGCCGCCCCAGGCTCAGTACCCGACCCCGACACCAGCACCGGTCGAACCCGCCGAGGTGGTCATCCCTCCCAAGCCTGTGGGGCCCCCGCCGCCCGTTCCCCCTCCGAGGCGCAAGGGATTGTTCCGCTGGTTCGGCAGATGACGCTGACTTCTACAAGACGCTCTTTTCACCCTGTCTGGGAGAACCCGCTCCTGGTGGGACCGCTGCGGATAGGGTCGGGGCAGCTCGTGCCAGCATGGGTGTACGGGTCAGGCCCGGTGCCCAGAGCGCTCTGGGGGCAGTACCACCGGGCTGTCCCGCCCCGCACCGACGATCTAGCTGCGCGAGCAGCTGGTCGGCCGGATCGCGAGGTCAGCTGATGCTTCCTGCCGGACGAGACTGCGGAAGCAGAGGCTGTACAGGGGTACGGGCGCGATATCGTGGAGTCTCTATCTGCGGTTTTGTGATCTGGCAGGAGTGCCCGCGTGCCTGAGGACCCCATCGCTCACAGCGAGCTCGCTGCCCTGACCCGGCGCTTCGAAGAGGTCGCGGAGAAGCACGACCGCGAGTTCGGGATCATCAAGTCCGACCTCACCGCGGTACGTCTCCAGATCGGCAACCTGGACCAGAAGGTCGAGGCGCTTGACAAGAAGATCGACCGGAACCAGGCGCAGATCATCGAGCTGCTCACCCAGCTCGTGGGACAGCGCCCCGACGCCGGCTGACTTCCCCGGGCCCGGTGCCCGGTCCGTACATGGCGACAGCCCCGACCCGAGGTCTCCGGTCGGGGCTGTGGTGTGTCCGGAGTCAGTTTCCGGCGAGGAGGTGTTCCTGCCGGGCTCGGACCAGGCCGCGCCAGGCGGAGCGGACGTCGGCTTCGTTCACGCTCCAGCGGGTGGTCGACGGCTCTGAGAGCGGCAGTCCGGCCATGTAGTGGGCGATGTCGGTGAAGTAGGCGAAGTCGCCGGTGGTGGTGAGCGCGCGGAGCCGGTCGATGGTGGCGGCCAGGTCCTGGTCCTCGCCGCGGACGGCGTGGTGGAAGGCGAGGGCGAGTTCCACGAACCGGTGGAGGAAGGGGAGCCCCGCGGCCTCGATGCCGGTCCGCAGGTTCTGGGCGCGGGAGGTGACGTCGCCGGTTCCGGCGTCCTTGATCAGGGCGACGACCTGGGCGAGGAGGGTGTTGGAGCGCTGGTCGAGGCCGTCGAGGAGCTGGTGGGCGAGGGAGAGTTCGTCGTCGGCCCGGTCGGGGTCGGCGAAGGAGACGGCCAGGGCGAGGCGGACCTGCATCATGGCGCGTTCGCCGGTGGCGCCGTGCTGTTCGGCTTCGGCGCGACCGGCTTCGAAGGCGGCGACGGCGGCCGCGGTATCGGCGTGGGACCACAGGATGTCGCCGTGGACTCGGTGGTGGCGGCCCTTCCATCCCAGGGTGGGGACGGCGGCCAGCGCGGTGGGGAAGTCGCCGGCGAGGCGGGCCAGGTTGGCCAGTCCCCGGCGGGCCCGGGGAGCGTACCGGCCGCCCGAGTCGACGACCTGCTGCATTCCGGCGCGGGCGGCCTGGTTCTGGCTGAGGTCCTTGTACGCCTTGGCCCGGTAGTACAGGCCCATCTCGGCGAGCTCGCCGGGCAGCAGTCCGCTGTCGAGGACGGCGGTGAGCCGGTCGGCGGTGCGCTGACGGTGTTCGTGCTGGCGGCGGGCGATCGCGGTGAGGAGCTCGGCCAGGGCGTCGGCGGGGGTGTCCGGTACTGGGTCGGCACTGGTGTCGGTGGGGAGGGAGAGGGGTTCCCACACGGAGTCGTCGGTGTAGGCGTGGGCGGCGGCGGCAAGCCAGCCCAGGTCGGCGAGTCGGTGTTCGCGGGCCAGGCGCAGGCCCTGGCGCAGGCAGGCGACCAGGAGCATGCGGCTGGGGCCGAGCGCGGTGGCGTGGGTCCACTGGTCGCCGAGGGCGGCCAGGGCGCGGTTGGCGGCCTGGGCCCAGTCGGCGGGGGTCCAGCGGTCGTCGCTGTGGTCGTCGTCGCGGACGGCGCTGCGGATCGCGCGGTGCAGGTGGTAAGGCCACAGGGCGTACGGGTTCTCGTTGACCAGGGGCCGCTCCACCAGGCGCCGGGCCGGCGCCTGCTGGGCGAGGCCGGCGGTGCGGGTGGCCAGGTCGAGGTCGAAGGCGTCCAGCAGGGCGACGCTGCGCAGCAGGTGGCGTTCCTCGGGGGTGAGGTCGGACAGGGTGCGGGCCAGGAGCGCGGGGAAGGTGCAGTCGAAGTCGGCCGGGGTGGGGGTGCGGCCGGTGCGGCGGATCTCCAGGAAGCGGCTCACGGCGAGGTCGAGGTGGAGGGGCAGGCCGTGGGAGCGGGCGGTGATCGCGGCCCGGATGTCGGCGCCGATGAGGGGCTGGCCGTCTTGGAGCAGGCGGCGGGCGAGGTGGGTCTCGCAGTCCTCGGGGGAGAGGTCGCCGATCAGATACTGCCGGGCGCTGGAACCGGCTGTCCGTGGCTGCGGGACCGTCAGGGAGGTGGAGGAGGCGGCCAGGCCGGGCCAGGCGGCGGGGCCGGTCCAGTCGAGCTGACCGTGGAGCGCGGGGTCGGCCCACGGCAGCCGGCTGCGGCCGCCGATGACGAAGAAGGTGCCGGGCATCAGCCAGACCAGGCGCTGCAGCAGCCGCTCGAAGTCCCGGTGGCGGTCGGCGGTGTCCTCGAAGGTGTCCAGCAGGACCACCGGGACGATGCGCTTCTTCGCGGGCAGCCGACTCAAGTCCCAGGCCAGCAGATGCGGGTAGTAGGACAGCGCCTCCAGGTCAGGGGTGGCCTCCAGCAGGGCTGCCGTGCGCGTGGCGCCGGCCAGGGCCTGGGCGCGTTCGTGGCGCTCGCGCAGCGCGTTGACCAGCGCCGAGGTGAGCTGTCCGGCAGCCGATCCGACCATGCCGGGCAAAGCGAGGGCGGCGGCGACCTCCCCGGCCCCGGCCTGCAGTTGCTGGGGCAGCAGTTCCGTGAACTTCCCGGCCAGGCCGGACCGCCGGATGTACTCGTCCAGCGGCTCGCCAGGGTGGACGTGCTCCCAGTAGTGCCGCAGCGCCACGTCGAAGGAGGGCATCGGCCGGCCCAGGGCCCCGGCGAGCGCGAGGCGGATCGTCAGGATGACGCGCTCGAAGTCCGAGCCGGTCGAAGCGGCCCTGGACAGGTCGATCCGGATGGGCAGGACCTGATCCGTCCAGGTGGGGGCACCCCACTGCTCGGGGCGGTGCTCGGCGGCTGTGAGCGCGGCCTCGATCTTGCGGAGCAGGGTCGACTTCCCGACACCGCCCACGCCGTGGAAGACGATCACGTTGCTGCGGGGGGCTTCGAGGTCCTCCACGTCGAAGGACCGGCCGGCGATGCGGCGCAGGTGTTGCTCCAGCGCGGCGGCCACCAGGACCCACTGGTTATGCCGGTCGGTGAAGGCCTCCGCGACGTCGAACGACGACGGGTCGTTGGAGCTGAACAGCGCACGCAGGTCGGCCACGGTCGGTCCCCCCAGGAATGATCATCGGCGGTACCACCCTAGGCGGCCCTGCCAGGCGACATGGTTGGTTTGTCCAACGCGGCCAGCCTGCCTTTCGTGCTGGCCAGAGACAATGACGCCCCATCACGTCCCGATCCGCGGAGGACACCCCTTTGTCAGAGCATGTGAGCCCCGAGGCCGCCGAGCGCTTCGTTCAGCAGGTGACCCTCTGGTACTCGGAACAGATCATGAAGGAGCAGCGCGCAGCAGGCGGGGCCGACCCGGAGCGCCTCAAGACCCTGAAGGACGGGTTGGCGGCGTGCGCCGCTGACCTGGAGACACTCGAGGACGCCGGCCCCGAGGAAGTGGACGAGATCGCAGCCCGTTACGCGGCCCTCGCCCAGGAGCTGGAGGGCCAGTAGCCGCTGCCCGTCCGGACAGGCAGCAGGGCCGGGGTGATCGTGGAGGCGAGGGCGCGCGGCTGGAGGTGGGCGGGCATCAGCGGCCAGGCCAGAGCGGCGATCTCGACAAGGTCGGACCGGTACTGCGGCAGCTCGCCTTTCAGGCGCTGGAGGGTGGCCAGGAGGTGGGCGGCTTCGGCGGGCGTGTAGGGGCGGTGCTGCTCGGCTTCCAGGACGTCCCCGCCCCGGGTCGGCTTCCTCCAGGTACCGTCCGGGGTCCGTTCGTTGCGGTACAGCGCGGTCAGGTCCCGGCGGATGACCGAGACGCAGTGCACGTACGGTGAGGCTTCGGCCGCGCGGACCACGGCGGGCACGATGTCGAAGGTTCTGGTGTGGGCGGCGGCCGCGGTGAAGCGGGGAGCAACGCCCATGCGGGCCACCTCGGCGCACCGGGTCGCGGTCCCCAGCCGGCTGTCCGCGGCCCGCGCCCCGATCACGACCAGCTCCACACGGCGGCCCGCCCGGTGGTCGCGGCGCGCGCTGTTGAGGAAGTGGTCGATGCTGTCCGGGGCGATCTCGACCAGCATGTCCCCGCGGTGGGCCCGTACGTGGGCTTCTGCCATCTCCTGCCAGGCCCGGTAGTCGGCCCGGATCCGCGCCGAAGCGGTACGTGGCTCCTCCCGCAGGAGCTGGCGGTAGTCGGGGTGCAGGGACTTGAACGTGCCGCCCTCGATCCCGGTGGGACGCCGCGTGCGCAGCGCACGGCGCAGGGCACGCGCGGTGTGGGACTTCCCTGACCCTTGCGGACCCATCACGTAGAGGGTGGCCGGGTCGTCCTGCGGCGTGATGGCGCCCAGGAACATGGGGACGATCAGCTCGTCGAAGATCCACCGGTGCTCGCTGGCGGACAGGCGGTGGTAATCAACGCCGGGCGGCACGGTGAGCGGCTGGGCGATCCGGCGGACCGGCTCGGCCAGCGCGGCGGCGCGCTCCAGGCCGCCGGCCACCGCCAGGCGCCGCTCGGGCGTGAGCACGGCGGGGTGCAGCCGCTGCTCGGCACTCGCGATCTGGCGGCGGAAGCGCCAGGTCTCCGGCGCCGTCCAGGGCCGGGCCCAGTACGCAGTCACAGCCTCCGGCGCGCCCGGGGTACGGCTCCAGGAAGCGCCGTCGGTGAGCTCGTTGCGGTACAGGACGTGCAGGTCGCGCCGCACCACCATGACCTGGTCCGCCCACCGCTCGTCCTCGGCCGCCTGCAAGAACAGCGGCAGGTTGCGGGTGCACCGGTCGAAGTTGCCCCACGAGACGTACCGGCCGGCGCCGTCTTCGGCGACCTGCGTCAGGTAGCGGTCCAGGCCGCTGAGCTGTGCGGTGGCCTCCGCCGTGGCCAGCGCCACCAGCTCGACGCGGTAGCCGGCCGCTCGGTAGGCGCGGGCCCTCGCGCATGCCTCCTCCACATCGGAGAGCGGCTCTTCCAGCACGATGTCGAACCGCCTGCTGCGGGCGTACTCCTCGACTTCCGCCTGCCAGCGCATGACGTCCGGACGGATCCGCACGCCCGCCGTGCGGTCATCGCTGCGCATGAGGCCGGCGTAGTGGGGGTGGGCCTTCTTGTAGAGGTCGCGGCCGATCAGCACCGCGCTGCCGCGCCGGCCAAGGACGGCCAGAAGGAGGTCACATAACTCGGACTTCCCGCTGCCCCCTGGCCCGGCGACGATCACCACCACCGGCTGGTCCTGAGGAACGGCGTCCTTGGTCCAGGTCGGCAGGATCTCCGTCCTCAGGATCTCTTCGTGCTGGCCCTCGGCCAGGACGACCGGGACGACGTCCTCGTCTCTCAACGCAACTCCCTGCTCGGTCTCGGGCGCCATCCCCGGCACCGCCACGCAGCATACACAGGCGACAGGGTTAAATGTGTGGGCTAAATTGAATCTCGCGATAGGGTTAAAGCGTGCTAGTGTTCAGGGTGGAGGTAGACAGACATGGCATCTGAGGAAGAGCTGTTCGCGAACATCGAGGCGCTGCTGGCTGAGGAGCCGCAGCTCCCGCCCCCGGCGGAGCGCGCACGGCTGCGCGAAGCCGCCGGCATCACGCAGGCCCGTCTCGCTCAGGCCCTGAAGTCGACGACCCAGACGGTGAAGAACTGGGAGAACGGCCGGAGCGAGCCGAAGCCGCCGCGCCTGGAGGCGTACAAGAGGCTTCTGGAGGGCTGGGCGGCGAAGTACCCCGCGCACGGATCTCCCGCCCCTGCCCCTACCCCTGCGCCCAGCCCGGCGGCCGAGCCGCAGCCGGAGGTGCCCGAGACGTTCACCGGCCCCGCCCCCGAGCCGCAGGCAGAGACCGTCGCGCCGGTCCAGGCCCCGGCCGCGCCCGAGCGCCCTGCCCGTCCGGCCACGCGCCCCGCGTCGACGTCGCGGCGACCGGCGGCGAAGAAGGCCGCCGCGCCCGCCACCGACCCGCGCTTCCCGCACGGCCCGCTCGCCGTGCTGGACGGTGACGGCTCCGCGTACGGCATCGACGGGATCGTGCTGGACTGCCCGGCGACCACGGTGGTGGAGCTGGTGGAGTGGACGCTGCGCGAGTCCGGCCTCGGCGCCGCGAAGCTGAACCGGTACGGCAAGGACTCCGACCCGCTGATCGTGCTCACCGCCGCGGCCGCCGTGAAGTTCGGGCTGCCCGAGCGCCTGGAGGGCCACGAGCAGCGCCGCTCCCTGCGCCTGCCGGAGGACCACCCGGTCGTCAAGCAGGTCGTGAAGGCCAAGTGGCAGCTGACGCAGCGAGGGTTCGGCCCGTGGGCGCGGATCTACCGCAAGGCGCAGGGCCGCGACCGGCAGTGCGTGCAGCTGGCGATCCTGTCGTGGGACGCCCTCGATGAGCGGGCCTGGCCCGGCGTTGCCGAGATGGAGCCAGCCGACATCGCCCGCGTCCTCGGGGTGTACGCCCAGCGGGTCATCACCCCGCGCGGATCCACGGCCGTCTCGGGCCTGGAGCTGATGACGGCCTTGCGCCCGCCGACGAAGCCGGAGCGCGACGAGGAGACCGGCAACTGGGTGTCCAGCTACAACCCTGGCAGCTTGGGGACGGAGCCGATGGACCCGGCGCCGCCGGAGGCCACCCCGGAACACCCGGTCGTCGTGGACAGCGGCTGGACCGGCGGGTTCCTCAACGAGGAGGCGTACCAGTGGGTGCGGTCGGTGGACCTGCTCTCGGATGAGGAGTGCATGCTCCCCTTCGCGGTCGGCCTCGACCTCAACACCGCGTTCCTGGCCGCCGCGGCCCGCCTGGTCGTCGGCCTCTCCGCCCCGGACCACTTCCACAACGTGAAGTTCAACCCGAAGATCCCCGGGAGCTGGCTGGTCGACCTGTCCGGCATCGAGCTGGACCCGCGCCTGCCCTCCCCGTTCACGCCGGACGGCTCCCGCCCGACGGGCCCGGCCTGGTACCAGACGCACACCGTCGCCTACGCCCAGGAGCTCGGCTACGACGTCCACCCGATCGAGGCGTACCTGCGCCGGGAGACCGGCGCGTACCTGGACCCGTGGCACGACCGGCTCAAGAACGCCTACGTCGACACCCTCGCCGACCTCGGCGTCACCAAGGACCTGGACGACCGTGCCTTCCTCGCCGCGATGGAGCAGCACAAGCAGGTCGACCCGGCCCTGGCCGCAGTCCTCGCGGCCGTCAAGGCCACCGTCAAGGGCGGCGTCGGCAAGCTCCGCGAGCGCCCGCAGGGCAAGCACTACAAGGACGGCGAGCGGTGGCCGGCCCTGGAGCGGCCGACCTGGCGCCCCGACATCCGGGCCGCCGTCATCAGCAAGGCCCGGGTCAACATGCACCGCAAGCTCAACAACATGGCGAAGATGACCGGACTGTTCCCGCTCGCCGTGCTGTCCGACTGCGTCGTCTACCCGAGCCCCGGCAGCAGCCCGCTGGACTTCCTGCCGTACGCGGCCTCGGGCAAGCCGCAGCCGGGCGGGTTCCGCCTCGGGCCTACGCCGGGCCTGGCGAAGCTGGAGGGCGTCCAGGAGATGGCCTGGGCGGTCGACCTGATGGAGAAGGGCCTGAACCCGGCCCGCCACATCAAGGGCGGCGACGCCGTCCTGGACGAAGGGGAGTAGACCGTGGGGGAGATCGACGACGCGATCGAGCGGGCCGACCGCGAGGCGTTCACCAAGGACCCGCCCAAGACCCTCAAGGGCCAGATCGGCTACCTCATCAAGCAGTTCGGCAGCGCGAAGGCCGTCGCGGCGGAGCTCGGCGTCACCGCCGACTCCGTCAACCGATACCGGCGCGGTGCGCGCAAGCACGCCCGCCCGGACGTCGCCGCGAAGATCGACGACGCCGTGAAGCAGCGGTGGCAGCCCATGGTGCGCAAGCGCCGGCAGAAGAAGGCCGCCACCACCGGCGGGATCACCGTGGAGACCCGGGCCCGGTTCGGCTACCAGTCCTCCGCCGGCTCGACCGACGACGGCCGCTTCCGCCGCCTCACCGTCAAGCTCCCCGCGACGTACGCGCAGCGCCTGTTCGACGCCCGCGACACCGGGGCCAGCGACCAGGAGATGCGTGGGATCATCGCGGAAGGGTTTAAGGAGGTCTATTTCCAGGACAATGGCGGCCGCGCCATGGGACTGTCGGATGTCGCCATCAACGACATCGATTACCTGGACCTCGAATACTGATTTCGGAGCCGTTTATGCCGAGCATCAATTACCCGTTCCCGGACCCGAAGAACGACGCCGAACGTACGGCGAACCGTCAGGCCGCCGACGACTACCAGCGCCAGGAGGAGGAAGCGGCCACCCTCCTGCGCCTGGCCGGCGGGCTTCCCCCGGTGGCCCCCGAACTGCTCCTCGGACAGGTGCGGCTCGACCTGGCCACGGCCGGCCTGCACGTGTCGCCGCCCGCACCGCTCACCGACGAGCACCAGGGCGGCGTCGTGGTCTACCTCAACGACGACGCCCAGGTCGTCGTTGACTGGCTGCCCCACGCCCGCCTCGACCGCGCGGCGCTCGACCAGGTCGAAGCCGACCGCACCGACGACGAGGCCGTCGTCCGCTACGAGGTGGTCCGCTCCGCGATGGACACCGCCCTCGGCACCATCCTGACCGGCTTCCGCTACGCCACCCGCCGGCCCGAGTTCGGCTTCGGCCACATCGTCGTGCAGAGCACCCGGTAGAAGGGGATCCGTCCATGCCCGCATCCACGGCCACCCCACGCGCGTACGGTGAGGTGACGACCCGCCGGGAGGACCAGATGAGCGCGCAGCCCGACCACGCACCCGTCACGCCGTACGCCCCCGCACCCGGGGCGCCGGCCGAACTCCTCGCCCAGCTGCGCGCCGACCGCCGCGCCGCCCAGTGGGTGCCGGCCTTCGAGCGGCAGTGGGCGGCCGCGCTCGAGGAATCACGCCGCACGTTCTCCCTCGCCGCGCTCTACGAGGTCGTCCAGGAGTGGCAGGGCCTCATCGCCTCCGCCCCGGCGGTCGACGCGTTCGTCGCCTCCGGCTACGACGACGCCGACTTCATCGACATGGCGGAGCTCCGCGGCAGGCGCCGGTGACCGGACAGCCGTACGCGATCCGTTTCTCCGCCCCGGCCGCCAAGACCCTCGACGCCCTGCCCGAGCACATCGAGGACACCGTGTGGGACGTCCTGGACGCCGCCGCGGCCGACCCCTGGGGGTTCCGGCAGTTCAACGCCGACGACCCCGAAGGTGAGGACGTGCGCCACGCCTCCGTCGGCCAGCTCTCCCTCACCTACTGGGTGAACCGCCCCCTGCGCCGGCTGTCCGTCCTCACCATCACCTGGCTCGGATAGCCACCCGGTGACAACCACGACCCCGGCATCGCAACTGCCGTGGTCGTGGCGCTCCGCATCGTAGCCACGGCCATATCCACCAGTAGCCACCCTGTGGATACGGCCGACAACCCGGCACTCCCCGAGAGGACCCCTGCGTGCACGCGCCCGGATACGACACCAGCGGCTTACCGACCTGGAACGCCTCCCAGGCCGCCATCGACGCCTACGGCAAGCACCTGCCCGACATCCGGTTCATCGCCTCCCTGCTGGCCGGCTACCAGTCCGACCGCGAGGCACTGACCGAACGACTCACCCATGGACAGGACGCCGTCCTCTCCGAGGTCCACCTCCTCGCCATGGAAGCCCGCGACGAACTCTTGGAGACCGGCGCCGTCCTGGACGCCCTGGCCCTCTCCTGCACACCGGGCCCCTATCTGCCGGGCGAGGAACCGTACGACGACGTCCCCGAACCGGTGGACTCCGCGGTGGAGCTGCGCACCGACGCGGCCATGCTCGCGGAGCGCCTGGTCGCCCACGACCGCATCCACGGGGGAGGGAAGACCTCACGCCCTCCGCAGCCCCGCACCGACGGGGACCGGGACGCCGAGCGGGACTCCGCCCGCGCCTACCTGCGCAGGGAGTGGATAGCCGCCCGCGAAGTCCGCTTCGGCGGCCACCGTCTGCCGTAGCCGTGCCGACCCCGCGTGTTGCCGCCCAGGCGGCAACACGTATCCACGCCGGTAGTCACCAGCTGCCACGAGGGCGTTCGGCACCGAGCTGGACCTCGCGCAGGCACTCGCGGCACTCCGGCAGGCCCTCCACGGCGCGGCCCTCGTTCTCGCCCCAGCTGAAGCCGCACAGCGACATGGTCCGGCGCCTGGAGCGCTCCGCCACGGCGTGGGAGTCGTAGCCCGGCACCTTCCACGTCACCGGCGTCCCGCCGTCGTAGGGGGCGCCGTTCGGCCAGGTGTAGGCGGCCTCGGTGGTGGTGCAGCGCATCCGCAGATCCGGGCCGCTCCACCGCTTGCCCTGGCGGAGCTCCATCGCGGCGTCGACGGCGTCGGCCAGGCGCTCGAAGGACAGGTCGAAGTCGTCCATGTGCTTCCACCTGCCGGGCCGCTGCTCGCGCATCAGCGTGCGGAACATCAGCAGCAGCCGGGCCAGGTCGTGCTGCCCGACCCGGACCGTGTTCGTCTCCGCCTCGTAGCCGTACGGGTTCTTGCTGGCGGTCTCCGCGGGCATCGCCTTCTCCTCGTCCACACGCTGGTGGGCCGAGTCTGCAGGAACCGCCGTATCCACCCATATCCGCCGCGCACAGCCCGGGTCCTGGCAAACCCCGGCAAGTTCGTGGCGCCCGCACCGCGCCGGCCGCCAGGCTTGTCCCCGGATCGGACCACCCAAGAGCAGGGGGCACGGGCATGACGGCGGTTGACGACGTGGCGGCAGGCGACGACGACGTCCAGGCGGTACGCCGGTGGGTGCGGCTGTCGTGCACCGAGCCCGGCACCCATCTGCCCGCGCTGGCCGAGATCGCGGGAGACCTGCGGCTGCCGACGGACGCGGTCCGCTCCGCGCTGGAGCAGCTCGCCGCCGAAGGGATGGTCACCCTGTACGAGGGCTACCGGCTGTACAGCGTCGGCACGACCACGCCGACCGAGCGCGCCTACCGGCTGCTGCGCACCGCGATCCACCGCAGCTACGAGCCCGGCGAACGGTTCATGACCCGCTACGACATCGGCCAGCACTTCGACATCGGCGGCAAGGAGGCCGCGGCCGCCGTACGGCAACTGATCGCCGAAGGGCTGCTCACCGGGCCGCGCGGGCAGTACGTCAACGCCTTCAGCCCCCAGCAGCAGCGCCGGCGGGTGAAGCAGCTGCGCGAACGGGCCAGCCAGCTGCGCCGCGAGGCTCTCGAACTGATGAGGACGGCGCGGGAGATCGAGCAGGATCTCCCCGCCGGCGGCGACGCCCAGGAGACGTAGGCACGCGCCCGGCGTGTGTCCCAGCCCTGGTGTCACGCCAACCACCTATGAGACTCACAGGGCGTTTCCCCAGGTGGGCGGGTTTGCTGTGAGGGCTGTGAGCCTGTGAGGCGGGGCTCGCGCCTGTGCTTCCGCACGCCCTGGTGGGGCCTGCAGGGGCGGAGGACGATGGAGGCGTGGGCGAGCACGAACAGGACCAGGAGCACGCCGTCGAACCGGCGCGGCCGCCGCTCACCGCGGCCCGCGCCCGGGAGATGACGGCCGGGCTGCGCGAGGCTATGGACGACGTCCGGCGCTCCGTGGCGGTGCTCGCCGCCCGGGTCCGCGACGCGCACGCCGCCCGCGTCTGGGTGCCGCTCGGGCACAGCAGCTGGGAGTCGTACTGCGACGCGGAGTTCGGCATCAGCCGCGCCCAGGCGTACCGGCTCCTCGACGTCGCCCGCTCCCTCGCCGCGATCCATGGCGCGGTCACCGCCGGCACCGACACGTCTCGCACGCGAGACACCGACCCGGCCGCCGCGGCCGCCCTCGACTACGGCCTGTCCCAGCGCGCCCTGATCGCCGTCTCCGGCCGTACGGACACCGTCGCGGAGCTGATCACCCGCCGCCTCGCCACGCTCGCCCACAGCGGCCTCCAGCCCCTCAACACCGCCGCGGTACGTGCCGTGGTCCGCCAGGCCGTCCGCGACGTCCGCACCGCCCCGCCACCGCCGCCCACCGCTCCGCCGGCGGACCCGACCGTCGCCGCGCTGCGCGCCGTCGTCGACGACCTCGCCGCCAGCGCGCACGCGATCGGCGAGCTGATGCTCGAAGTCGCGCCGGCCTACCTGTCCGACACCGAGGCGGCGAACGGCGCCCTGGCACTGCTGTGCGAGCAGATCGGCGAGCCCCTTGAGCACGGCCTCGCCGCCCGCCGCTACGCCCTGACCGGCGACCGCCGCGCCCTGCACGGAACCGTGCTGTAGGTGCTGCTGCTGACGTGCTGCTCCGGTTGCTGCTCGTCGTCCTGGTGGTGGTCGTCGGATGCAGCAGCGCAGCATCCCGGGTGCAGCAGGGCGGCGTCCGAGGTGCAGCGCAGCATTTGCCTGGGTCAGGCGGCAGAAGGGTGCTGCTCGTGTAGCAGGCCGGCCCCGGTGCGATGCAGCACGTCCTGCTGCTCCGGGGTAGCAACGGGTCTGCGGAGGCCGTCACGGCCGCTGCATAACATCGCAGATCTGCGATGTTCCGGGTGAGATCCATTCACCGCTGCTGCATGGATCGCGAAGGAGCAGCACCCCCGTGCGGAACGGCGGCCCTCTCGTTTCCTGCACTGGGGAACGCCGTGGGCGCGGCCGGTTGAGGTGCCGGCTGTTCTAGAGATCCAGAACAAGGCGGTTGCCCTAGTGCTACCGTCCCGCCCGCCGCGACGGGCTGGCTTCGGCTCTCCCCACACGCGAAAGCGGCGCCGCACGAGGGGTGCGACGCCGCAGGGCACTGCTTCAGAAGATCAGCGCTTGCGCCGCGACGCGAGGTCGATGGGCGGCTCAGCCGGTCGCAGACGGCGAGCGGCCTTCTCCTGGCGCTCCTTCTCGTACTGCGCAACCCGGCGTTCGTAGCGCTCCTGGAAGTCCGGGTGGTCGAACCGGTCGTCGTCGTCCATCGCTCCGATCGCCGCCAGCTGGTCCGCGGGCGTGCGGAAGCCGGCGATGAGCGGGCTGAGCCGGTAGACCCCGTTCCCTTCCTTCCAGACCATCTGGGCGAAGCCGAGGTGCTGAAGGCCGCGGGTGACCTTCGAGCGGCTCAGCCCCACGTGCTGAGCGATGACGTCCTGAGTGGCCACGCAGCGCCCGCCGGGCTCCTGGCGACCCAGGAGGTGCAGCAGGACTGGATACGCGGCCGGTGGCATGCCCCTGGGAGCGAAGGCGAGGGCGTTGTTGGCCGTCCAGACGTACTCGGGGATCATGCTCTCCACGGCGATCGTCATGACGTCCCATCCTCCTCCGGCCGTGCCTGCCGGGCTACGGCTCGGGCCCGAGCTCGGGCCTTGTCTTCCCGGGGCGGCTTCTTCTCCGGGTCCGGCAGCCTCCGCAGCGCGCGGAAGGCGTCGGGCAGGTCCTCATTGTCTTCGATCGCGTCCAGCAGCGAGAGCTGGTCGACCTTCATCGTGCCCGCTACCCGCAGGCCGGGCTTCGGCTCGATCGGCACCCGGCCTCCCCTGAGCGTCAGCCGGGGGTGCAACTGGTACGTCCCGGCCTTGAGCTTGACGACCACTCCGATCTGCCCGGCCTCCTTGAGCGACCGGGAGATCTGCGACTGCTTCACCTTCAGCAGCTCCGCCAGCTTCGTCTGCGTCGCCTCCACGGTCCCGCCGGGCTTCTGCATGCCCATCATCCGCACGATCAGCCGCAGCGAGACCAGGTCGTCGCGGTAGTAGTCGGCGAGCCAGCACAGGAACGCCTGGCTGTCCATGACGAAGTCCTCGTCCAGGAACCCGTCGCTGGTGACCGGAGGCTCCACCGAGGCCCGGTAGCCGTCCGGCAGGTTGACCACGTTCGCCTGCCGCAGCGCCCCGGGCATCCGAAAGGCACTCGGCGGCGGCGGGGGAGGAGCGTTGGCCGGGGCCGGCCTCTGCCGCGGCTGCTGCTGGGGCTGTGCCGTCATCGGGGCGCTCCGCTCCTCATGATCCGTAGGTGGTGGCCGCAGCATAGTGGATTGTGCCCCTCCTGCACTTTCCTGTTCCCCTCCTGCACTTTCCGCGTGTCGTTATCACCCGGGGGTGATTTCTCCCCCCTCCCCGCCGGGCCGACCGCGACCCGATCACACCGCTCGTTTTGTGCCCCGCATGCACAATCCGCATCACGCGAACCGAGCCATCGGCCGACAGAATGTGCACCTGGGACACAAAACGAGGGTGTTTTACAACCCCGGGGTGATAACCCGGAACCTGCTTTATCACCCCGGGGTGATACCCCCGCGCCCCCAAAAACGCGCTGACCTGCGGAAACATCGATCTCTCTTCCCCCTCTAGAGCGTGCGCGCGCGTGATACCGGATCTTGCCGCCGGTCTCAACCACCGACACGCCGCACTGCGCTGTTGTCGGCTAAGCCCTCGCGAGGGGCTGGGGCTCTCCGGCTGAGGCGGCTTCGCGTGCGGCCCGGCGGACCGGTGCGGCCCGTGGACGGCAGCAGCGTTGCTGCGTCTCGGGCGGTGCCGACCGTGACGTCCCAAAGCACGGAAGCGTGGCTGGGGCCGGCGGGCAGTTCCGCCGCCCGGCCCGGGGGGCCGTTCGGCTCCGGTACCTCCGCACGCCGAATTCTGGCATTCCCATATCGGGCTTCCGTTCTGTCGCTGAGCTATTCAAGGTCGCGGAATTCGAATTCAACCGGTTGATTTTTGCCGGGGTAAGGGGTGGTGCTGTCAGGACCCAAACGCTACACAGCGTTCACCCGTGATGCATCACACTGGCCGCGTGTTCGCTCGCTCGGATGATGCATCGACGGATTCCGCCCCACCATGGCGGGTTGGCGTGTATGCTGGCGAGGTATTGGTGAACGTGAACGGCCGGTTTCGAGGGTGGGGGAGGGGTTCGGGTGGAGCGCAGCGGAGCCCGTCACTGCGGTGGGGCCGGCACCCCGTCAGGCCAACGGTCCGTCACTCTCGTTGCGGGGGTGGTAGCTGGGATTCCCAAGCTCTACACAGGCCCGCGCGTGATGCACCTCCCCTTGCTGCCAGCTTCAGCACCCGCGCTTGCGCGGGTGCCCGCAATTCGCGCTTGCGCGAATTGTCGTGCCTTTTGAATTCCGCTTGCGGAATTCCATTCCGGCGCCTGCGCCGGAATCCGAATTGCGCTTGCGCAATTCGCGCTCTATGCCCCGGCTTGCCGGGGCATATCC
>NZ_JBHUYJ010000025.1:0-78763 GCF_042668715.1 Streptomyces sp. NPDC057271 | reverse complement strand
AGCGCTGCGGCTTACACCTACCGTGAGGCGTGGGTTTACCTCTCCGGCATTGGCGTCGGACATGGAGCCGCCCTCGACGAGCACCAGGAGCAGCCGTGACCGACTACCCGCCGTACTCCGGCGACAGCCCGCGCTGCACCAAGTGCGGCAACCACGGAGCCCGCACCGAGTACCGGGCCATCGGTGACTGCCTCCACGAAACTGGCGAGCAGGTCCACGACTTCACCCCGAACCCACGCCTCCACCGCGAGTGCGACCGCTGCGGACACGCCTGGGACGAAGCCACCGTCGAGCAACGACTGCCCGTCCACGGCGGCGGGAACGCCGAGGACTGCCCCGCCTGCGACACCCGCCGCATGTCTTACCCGTACATCTGCCCCGGCCCGACCGGCGCCTGAACACAGCAGTGGGGCGTGCCTCAGACCTCCCCAGGCCAGCACGCCCCACACGGTGACCACACCGTACCCGTTCCACCCAGCACACGGAGCGCCACGATGACCGCCACCACCCTCCGCACCATCGCCACCCTCTGGCCCGACCTCCACGACGCCCTCGCCACCCCCGTCGCCCCCACGTGGCCCCCCGCCAGCCTCCGCCACTACCTCGCCGCCCTCGACGAGCACCAGGAGCAGACGTGACCGGGCGCTCTCCGCACACCACTTGCATCAGCGGCAAAGCCCGCTACCGCGACGAGCTCGCGGCCAAGCTCGCCCTCGCCCGCATCGACGTAGGCCACGGCAACCGCCACGAATGCCGCGCCTATCGCTGCCCCGCCTGCCGAGGCTGGCACCTCACCAGCCGCCCCTGACCACACAGCAGTGGGGCGTGCCCACAACCTCCCCAGGCCAGCACGCCCCACACGGAGGAACCATGCACCAACCGCCGCTCTTCCACGACGGCTGGGAGGCGGAGGCCGACGCGAAGGCCAGCCGCCCCCAGCCCCGCCGCCGGTGGGCACGCCGCGTACCCGCCGACCACGGACGCGGAGCAGCCCGGCCCCAGATACCCGACCGACCCGTTGTGAACGTGATCAGGAGCCTCTAGTGGACCTCTCCGACCGGCAGCGACGAATCCTGTGGCTCCGCGCCCAGGGCCTCTCGGGGCCGCAGATCGCCCGCCACGAGCACATCGCGGTCAGCACCGTCGACTGGCACGAGCGCGTCATCCGCCACCAGTGCAAGGCGCTGAACATCGCCCACGCCGTGCACCTGGCGGGGATGGCTGGCCTCATCGGCCAGCGCCCCGACTGCGGAGACCGCGCCGCATACCTCCGGCACCTGCGCCGGCGAGAAGACCCGTGCCTCGCCTGCCGAGCCGCCAACGCCCGCCACGAAGCCGACCGTCGAGCCGGACGGCTCGCTACGAACCCGAAGGAGCAGGCTGCATGAACCCCAACTCGACCCCGCGAGAGGGCCTGAGCGCCTCTGTGGCGGACTCTGGCGGCGAATCCAAGGATCGGGACTCGGGGGCGGCGAGCGCGCCTCAGGCGGGCGTACAGAGCCTCGAACCTCGTGCGGCCGTCCTCGACACGATCACCACCGCCCTCAATCGGGCCGGGTTCTGGCTCGCCATCGAGGGCCGAGACGCCATCGCCGACGCCCTCCGCGCCGTCCGCGACCAGGAGACCGAGCAACTCCGCACCCGCCTCGACCTCGCCCACCAGGCCCGCCGCACCACGACCGGCTACCTCGATGAGATCCGCGTCCACCTCATCCGCCACGGCATCGACCCCGAACACCTCCGCCACGACGGCGACATACCCATCCGGCTGCAGGAACTCCTCGACACGGTCGACCCCAAGGAGCAGGCGTGACCACGCCGTACTACGCCGACGACAGCGTCACCCTGTACCTCGGTGACATGCGCGAACTCCTCCCCGAGCTTGGGCTGCAGGCGGACTGCATCGTCACCGATCCGCCCTACGGCGAGACCGCGCTCACCTGGGACACGTGGCCCGACAAATGGCCCGTGCTCGCCGCCACCGTCGCCTCGTCCATGTGGTGCTTCGGGTCCATGCGCATGTTCCTCGACCGCCGCGACGACTTCGCCGACTGGAAGCTCTCCCAGGACGTCATCTGGGAGAAGAACAACGGCTCGGGTTTCGCGACCGACCGCTTTCGCCGCGTCCACGAGATCGCCACTCACTGGTACCGCGGCGACTGGCGCCACATCCACCACGACACCCCGCGCACCAGCTACAGCGGCCCCGACAAGTCCGCCCGCGCCCGCGACTCCCGCACACCCCACACCGGCAGCATCGGCGCCCACCACTACACCGACGACGGCACCCGCCTCGCCCGGTCCGTCATCAAAGCCGGAGCCGTCCGCCACCAGAAGCGACACCCGACCGAGAAGCCGCTGGAAGTGCTGATCCCGCTTCTGGAGTACGCCTGCCCCCGCGGTGGCCTCGTCCTCGACCCGTTCGCCGGCTCCGGCAGCACCCTCGACGCTGCCCGCCTCACCGGCCGCCGCGCCATCGGCATCGAAGCCAACGAGGCCTACGCCGAAGCCGCCGCCAACCGGCTATCCACCCTCATCCTCGACATCGCCTAGCCCCGCCCCGCCCGCACTCGCACCGCCGCAAGGAGAGCCGCCGTGAACGACTTCCCGTCCTGCCCCCGCTGCGCCTACAACCTCCGCGACGACGAGCTCGGCCGCGTTCTCTGCTGCCGGTGCGAGGACCGAACCGCCCAGCAACTCGCCACCATCCAGGGCCCGCGCGGCCTGTACGCCCAGCTCGCCCACCACCTTCAGCGTGGCAGCGGATCGGGCGGGCCGTCCGTGTCCGGCAGCAAGACCGCGCCGGCGCCGCTGCGGGTCGACATCCTGTCGCTCCAGTGCGCCGGCGGAGGCGTTCTGGGGCCGCTCGAGACGTGGGTGCGGGACTGGGACGAGCACGGCCATGCCGAGCTCAACGAATGCGGCACCCTGCAGCAGCGAGTCGACCACGCCTGCCGGACCTTGCGATTCAACCTCGGCTGGGCCGCCGGGAACCACCCGGCGGCGGATTCCTTCGCCGACGAGATCAACCTGATCCACCGCACTCTGACCGGCATCACCGGCGGCGAGAAGCCCGCCCGCCGGATCCCCGTCGCCTGCCCCTGCGGGCACGTCATCCGCACCACGCTCAACACCCGCGGTGAGACGTGCAGCGGATGCGGGGCCGACTACGGGCACAGCGAGATCCTGCGACTGCCGCTCGCCGGCAGGCGGGCCGCGGCCTAGCGGCTACGCTTCCTTCGCCCCGGCGCCTTGACCGGGGCGGGGAGGGAAGAATGCCTGAGCTGCCAGAGGCCGTGGAGTGGTGGGACCAAGTCAGCGCTTGGGGGACGCTCGGCGCCGTGATCGTGGCCTTGTTCGTCGCGGCGAATGAGGGGCGGCGCCGCCGGCTCGACAAGGAAGACTCCGACGCCGCCCAGGCGCGCCTGGTCACTGTTCACCGACACCCGCAGGGCTTTGCCATCACCAACCACAGCATGGCCCCCATCCTCGCCCTCACGATCGTGCGAGTGGAGGTCCTTGAAGACGGCGCCACTGCTTGGGTGGCAGGCACTGAAGACGCGGAGGACGAGGAGTCGGCGATCGAGGTCGTTGCCCCCGGAGCCTACAAGCTCTTCGGCGCCAAGAGCTTTCGCCGCCCGGGAAGCAGCGAGATCAACCTGCAGCGTCGACTGAGCCGGGACGACACGCTGCGCTGCACCTTCGCCTTCACCGACGCCCAGGGGCTTCGATGGAAGCGACAGCACCAACAGCAGCCCGAGCGTGTTCTCGACCGTTCTGCGGGTCGTCGCCGACTGCTCTTCTGGCGCTAGCGCTCCGCCGGCAGCCGACTCGCGAGGCCGCGGGCGAGTTCCCCGGCCGCCGCACCCCGCGGCGTCAGATCCAGCGACTCCAGCAGCCGCAGGTACCCCACCGCCTCACGCGCCTCCGCCGCAGTCAGCAACGGCAGGCGGGGGGCGTCCGGGATGGTGCCGGTGATCGGGGCCGTGAACTCCTCGTAGTCCATGACGAGACAACCGGCGGCAGGGCGGGCAGGACACGACGAAGCCCGCCACTCAAAGGAGTGGCGGACCTTTCGCATGTCTGGGGTCAGGCGCCCGTCTCGCTGTAAGGAGGAAGGGGGAGCGTGTACGAGAGTGAGTATCGGTCCGCCGCCACGACGATGTCGCAAGTTTCAACAGGGCGCTCGTCCACGTAGTAGGTGCGGGTGATGACGAAGACGGGCACGCCGGCCGCGGTCTTAAGTTGCTCCGCCTCATGGGGGCGCGCTGCGCGAGCCACAACGTCTTCTGTCACGTGCGTGATGTGCAGCCCGATGGAATCGAACCGAGGGACGACCCCGGTGACCGAGCTTCCTTCTGGGTGTTCGATGGGTGTTCCGCCTGTGAGCTCGAGCGGCTCGTAGGACGTGGACAGCTTGATCGGCTCATCATTCGCGAGGAACGTGTAGTCCGTGCGCACCACGGCTGCCCCAGGCTCGATGGCCAAACGGTCGGCGATCGCCTTCGTCGCCGTCGTGTGCTGCGTTCCGTAACGCCAATTAGCTTGCTGGCCTGCGCGGGCAGCAGCGGCCTCGACTGGCGAACTCTTGGGGCGGGTGCCGTACAGGTCCCCGGCGATGCGTTTGCCGGGCGGAGTTTGCGCACGAACGAAGGTCCCCCTGCCCTGCTGCTTTTCCACGAGCCCCTCGTTCTTGAGGAGGTCGACGGCCATGCGGACAACGATGCGAGAGACCCCGTAGTAGGTCATCAGCTTGGCTTCAGACGGGATTGGGTCCTCCGCCTGCAGCTCTCCGTCCATGATCTGTGCGCGGAGGTCGGCGGCGACCTGTTCGTATGCGCTCTTCCCGTGCCGTGCAGCCATCAGACCCTTCCTTGATTACTCGATAGGACCAGTAGAGCATCCCTCTGACCTGCGGTCTAGCAAAGCTACGGTGCGTTGCTTGCTGACTCCCTTGCGGAGTCGTCTCACTCGTTATAACGTTCTCGGTGTTCGCAGCTTTTACAGGGCTTGCAAGTCCTAGTGCTGCAACGAGAAAGGCCCCACCGGGGGATCGCGGTGCTACCAACACCGCGCCCAGAGGGGCCGAGCATCGCGAATCTTGGAGGAAACCGATGCACGCCCACCTTACCGTGGCGGTCAAGCAGCCGCCGACTACGCCCCTCAGGGTGAAGGACGTCGCTACCGCACTCGGCGTCAACGTCCAGACTGTGTATGTGCTGGTCCGACAGGGCGACATCGCGTCGTACCGGGTCGGCGCCGGCCGCGGCACCATCCGCATTAGTCGCGCCGCCTTCGACCAGTACGTTGCCGACCGCGGCATCCCCGCCAGCGACCTGGCGGTGGCCTCGTGAAGAACGAGACCTCCACCCCCGCCCGCCTTGTTACCGCTCCGCTCCCGGAGCTGCTGGCTGAGGCGAACGCCACGGTCATCATCGCACCGAAGCGCTACGACAACTTCGAGGGCATCGCGATCGCCGGTCAGTCCGGCGGGAACCACATCGTCCTCCCGCGAGGCCGCTCGGCCCGCCAGCGGAACACGATGGCCCGCATGCTCGTCGGCCGGCTTCTCGGCGCCGAGATGGCCCAGCTCCCCGCGTCGCTCGAGGTCCGCACCTACGGCGGTGCCCGATGAGCGCCCCCACGGTCGAGGCCACCGTCCCCGCCCCGCAGCGTCGCCGTATCGCCGTTGGCCGGAAGGTCGGCCGGGGCCCGTCCGTGGTCGAGATGTCGCAGGCCGACCGCGACGCCCACGCTGCCGCCTCCCACGTCCGCGCCAGCCTCAGCGAGCAGGGGAGGGCCGCGTCATGACCGACTCGGTAACCCCCCTGTTCGACCCGGAGAAGGACGGGCCCGTGTGGTCCCGGGACTTGGACCATGCCCGGGACCGGGCTCGCGCCGTGCTCGCCGAGAAGGGCCGCGCGAACCTCCACGACGGCGACGAGATGATCCGCGCCGCCTACGGCCTCGCCTACGTGCTCGCCGGCCTGCTCGACGCCATCGACGCCGACCAGGCCCGCAAGGCCCGGTGACCCCGTGTCCCCGCAGGAACTGACCGACGCCGACCGTGAGGCGCAGGCCGCTCCGGCCCGCGCCCAGGAAGCCCAGAAGGCGGCCGAGGACGCGCGATACCAGGCCGACTGCCTGCTCGCCGCCCGCCGCTAACCCCTAGACCGCCGGGGCCGGCGGGCAATCCCCCTCCCGACCGGCCCCGGCACCCAACCCCACTTCCGCTCCGCACCGGAGGAGACCTGCCATGCCCGAACGCAGTCGCAGCGAGACCGAGGCCATCAAGAACGTGGCCCGCTCGCTCGCCACCGTCGAGGCCGAATGGCTGCAGGCCGAGCGCAACGGCGGCGACCCGAAGGCCACCGCCCAGTACGACGCCCTCCGCGCCGCCGCAGGCCTCGTCGCCCGCCACATCACCCGCTGACCCCCACCCCACAGACCTGAAGGAGCCCGCCATGCCGCTCACCCTGATCCCGTCCGACGGCCCGTCCGAGCAGGCCCTCGCCGAGGCTGAGGCCGCCGTCCGAGCCGGTGTCGTCGCCGACTACCTGACCGCCATCCGTACCGGGAACCGGCTCGGCCAGCTGTCCGCCGAGTACCTCGCCGCCCAGATCGACGCCTCTACCACCGACGGGCCCCGCCTCCTCGACGAGCTCGCCGACCTCACCCAGCCCGCCGCCGCCTGACCGATGGCCGACAAGTGCCCGCAGTGCGAGGAGCACGCCGAGCTGCACCGCGGCAACTGGTTCGGCCTCGGCGACCAGAAGGCACCGTGCGAGCCCTGCGAAGACCACGCCAAGAACGGGTGCCCCGACCGGCGGAAGAGCTGGAGCTGGTGGTAGCCCACCCACTCACCCCGCAGAACTGACCCCCACTACCGAAAGGGGCCCGTCATGGGCTGGAACATCTCGCACGGCGGCACCAAGTACGGCTACTCGTACAGCGGCATGGCCGAGCTGGCTAGGCGATGCAGCGGCATCCTCACCCGCCAGGACTGGGCGCACGTCAGCGCCGTCATGGGCCGCCGGTCCGGCGACCCGTTCAAGGTGCAGCCGGAGCAGGCCCAGAAGGTCGGCGACGCACTCCTGCTCGCGGCCGGATACCTCCCCGACGATTGGGCGGCAATGGCCCAGCAGATCGGCCAGTCCGCGATCCGTGCCGCGAAGGCCCGAGAGTCGTGGGAGTGGTCGTGACCGCCGACTGGCTGGTCGGCCTGACCAAGCTCCGGGTCCTGCTCATCTTCGCCGGCCTCGCCTGGTTCTTCGGCATCGAGTTCGCCTGGCCCATGCGCATCGCCATCGGGCTCCTCGCGCTCGCCGCCCTCCTCGGCGACGGCCTCCTCGACGAACAGCGCATCAAAACCGCCACCGTCCCACCCCAGCGCACCACCCACAGCTAACCCAGGAAGGAAGCGATCACCGTGAGCAGCTGGTCCGAAGAGCGCCGCCTGAACAATGCGGCCGACCGCGCCGAGTCGCGTAAGGACGCCGACGCCGCCCTCGACCGGCGCCTCAAGGCCGAAGAGGCCGCCCGCCAGCGCCGCCGCGAAGAGAACGCCGCCGCCGAGGCAGAGAAGCGCCGCAAGAAGCGCGAGCGGAAGGCCGCATGGAAGCAGCGGACCGACTGGGTCGCCGTCAACACCGACCTC
This sequence comes from Streptomyces sp. NPDC057271, assembly GCF_042668715.1. Lineage (NCBI taxonomy): Bacteria > Bacillati > Actinomycetota > Actinomycetes > Kitasatosporales > Streptomycetaceae > Streptomyces > Streptomyces sp. NPDC057271. The sequence continues at coordinate 71,106 of NZ_JBHUYJ010000025.1, read as the reverse complement.
GCCGCAGCGCTCGCCGTCATGGTCGCGGGCATGATCCCCGCGTTCTACTTCCAGCTCGACGCACTCACGGGCGCTGGCGTGTTCGCCGGGCTCGCAGCACTCCTGGCCTTCATGCTCGAAGCCGGGGCGTGGGCGGCAACCGCCGGAGAGGTGAAGGCCCTCAAGGCAGGCCGCGCCGTGTGGCCCTACCGGATCGCAATCTGGACCTTCACCACCGCAGCCGCGTCCATCAACTTCGCCCACGGCCTGGAGAAGGCCTGGTGGCTCGGCGCCATCCTTGCCGCCTCGTCGATCGTGCCCGTCGCGCTCTTCCACATGGTCATGGCCGGCCGCCACAAGGCGAAGCCGAAGGATGCGACCGCCAAGGCGCGCCAACGGCACGAGAAGAAGCGCCGGAAGGACCACCCACGGGAGGCCAGGCTCGCCGACCGACTGTTGTCTGCGGCCGAGTACGGGACGCTCTCCTTCGAGGAAGCCTTCAACGCCGCATGGTCGATCGTCAACGGAACCGCGAAGCTCGGCATGACTCCCGAGCTGCACGCCGCCGCGACCCGCTCGCAGGCTCGCCTCGCGCAGTCGCTGGAGTTGCCCAAGACGGATGGCAAGGCGATTCGTGCCGCTCTCCTGGAGCGGCTCACCGACCCCCTTCCCGGTCGCTCTCCGCTCCTCGCGGACGGGGGTGAAAGTACCCCCGTGTCGAAGCGTCCGAAGGGCCGTACAACCCGCTTCCCGTCTGGGAAGCAGGCCTCTTCGAACCTTGCCGACGAGAAGGCTCGGGAGGCTGCTCTCGCCGAGCGACTGCCCGAGGTTCACACCCTCGCCGACGAGCTTGCGGTGAAGGGCCGGGAGCTGTCCGCCCGGCAGATCTCCAAGCGCATCCACATTCGACTGGAAGACGCCGCGAAGCTTCGTGAGATGGCGCTCGCCCAGCGGACCCCCCACCGCATCCCGGCCGTCAACGGCCACCAGCACTGAGGAGTCAGTCATGGCCACGCCGACCACCGAGCAGCACTATGAGCGTCCGTCGCTGACCCTCGTCAAGGACGACGCCGACCAGCCCGTCGAGGGCACGGTTGTCGAGCACCAGGGAACCGCTGTCGCCACCCGGCCAACGTGGATCCTGTCCGCTGGCGAGCGGGCAAAGCTCGCCGGGGGGCACGCCCTCACCAACGGGCTCTATCTCGGCTGGGCAGCCCGCGGCTACTGGCGCCTCGGCGGACGTTGGGTCGACGCCTTCCACGACGACTACCCGCAGATGATCCGCACCGCCCGAGCCGACCTGAAGGCCGCCCGCGGCGACGCCGGAGAAGAGCAGGCCGCGAAGCGGGACGTCCAGCGGCTCCGTGACGCCTACAAGCACCACCGGCTCATGTTCACCGCCAAGTCCGGTGCATGGATGGCAACGAGCGGAACGGCCGCCGGATACTCCGTCGTCGCCGGCGGACTCTGGACGAGCATCCTCATGGGCATGGCCACCGTCGCCTACGGCGCCTGGCGCGGCCGACCCGACGCCATCCATCTCGAGGACGACCCCGGCCGCATCGAAATCCTCGCCGCCGACGGCGAGCCGTTCCCGATCGCCGACGCCACCACCCGCACCGAAGCCGCCGAATGCGTCCGCCGCGCCCTCGTCTCCGAAGGCATCGCGGTCGCCGAGGTCGAGGCCGGGCGCCGCTACGACTGGGGCTGGGAGATCAACGTCCGCCTCAAGAAGGGCACCCCCGCCGACCTCATCGCCAAGGCTGGCGACCTGGAGACCCCGCTCGACCTTCCCGTCGACGGCCTGCTCTGCCAGCCGCTGCGCACCAGCCGCGCCCGCGCCACCCTCCGGCTCGTCGAAGGCGACCCGTTCGTCAAGATGCCGTCACTGCCTGACCGGGCTCCCAACAGCCTCCGCCTGCGCAGCAAGGCCCTCCTGGCCCTGCGCATGGACGGCCAGCACACCGAGCTCTCTTTCCTCGGCCTGCACTTCATCGTCATCGCCTCATCCGGCGGCGGCAAGTCCGTCACCATGCGGTCCATCGGCGACGTCCTCACCGCCTGCGAGGACACCGTCGTCATCGACCTCGACCCCGGCGGCAACGGCCTCGAGCCCCTCGCTGACGCAGTCGGTGTCCGGGTCGTCGGCGCCGACCAGATGCACCTCATCGAGGCCGTCCTGGAGAAGCTGCTGAAGGTCGCGAAGGCCCGAGCCACCCTCCTGGGGAAGCTCGGCATGGACGACAACTGGATCCCGTCCCGCGAATACCCGGCGATCGTCGCCCTCATCGACGAGTACCCGCAGCTGTCCCAGAAGGCCAAGGCCCTCGTCGTCGCCATCCTTCGCGTCGGCCGCAAGTCCCGCGTCCAGATTGGTCTCGCCGCGCAAGAGGCCACCAAGGACTCGATCGGCGCCGCCATCGCCGACAGCATCGCCCTGAAGATCGTCGGCCCGTCCAGGCACCAGGACATCGTCCAGGTGCTCGGCGCGGGCGCCGGCGCCAACGGCTGGCGGCCCGACCGGCTCCACCCCGCCCAAGGCGAAGACCCCGCCGACGCTGGCAAGGCCTACATTATGGGCGGTGGCTCCGCCGACCCCCTCATCCACAAGTTCATCGCCATGACCCGCGACGAAGGCAAGGCCCGCGCTGCCGACCGCGCCGCCGCCGGACGGCCCTGGATCGACGACATCTCCCTGGAGTCCGCCGGCGTCACCTTCGACGACCTCCACACCGTCAAGCCGTCCGCCGTCCTGCCCGAGGCCGTCGAACTCGCCAGGTTGGCCTTCACCGCCAACGACGATCCGGAACGCATGACCAGCGAGGAGATCTACGACTACGTCTCCTCCGCCTCCGAGACCTGGGCGCCGCAGGACGACGAGGACCCGGCTAAGGCCATGGCCCGCTTCCAGGACGCCCTCCGCAAGCAGGCCGCCCAGCTCGACCCGCACGCCGACATGAAGACCAAGCAGTGGCGCGGAGGACGCGGCTACTACCTCTCCACGATCGACGCCCTCGCCACCGGATTGCACCTCTAGGCGGCACCAGGCGGGTGTTACGCCGCAGGTCAAGCCCGTGACGCCCCCCGCTACGGGGGCGTGACCGCCCCGGCCAGCCCGTTACGCGTCACGCCCCCGTCACACCCACCCGCAGCGCTCTGACCTGCACGGTCACGGGCCGCACCAGGCCCTGTCACGCCCCATATGTGAAGAACAACCACATCCTGAAGGAGAAACCCATGCCCGACTACAGCAACCCGGCCACCCCGCTCACCGCCAACAAGTACGCGTGGAGCGCCACGCTCGTGCGCCGCCCACAGGGGTACGGCCCGCAGCCCTCTCACGACCTGACCGGCAGCTACACCCCGCAGCCCGGCGCCACCGTGGGCTCCCTCCTCGCAGGAGTCAGGGCCATGTACGCGCAGACACACAGCATCCCCGCCGAGGACGTCCTCCTCGTCCGCTACTCGCTGCGCGAGAAGTAACCCAACCGGAGCCCTCCCTCACACCTGAACCCATCAAGGAGAACCCGATCATGGCCCTCAAGTACAAGTACGACGCCACCCGCAGCGGCGCCAAGCAGCTCGCCCGCGACATCCGCCCCGGCGACCGGCTCTACATCGTCCAGGACAACACCGGCGCCAACGCCATCACCGACCCGAAGGTCTACACCGAGTACATCGTCATCAAGGAGCGCGCCCTCGACTTCACCGGCACCCTCATGGTCTGCAGCCCCAACTCCCGCAACGGCCGCGGCGAGATCTCCGCCGTCGGCCTCCTCCACCGCTACCGCGCCGTCTACAGCGAGCCGCCCGCGGGCGCCACCAACATCGCCTCCCCGGGCCGCACGCACCGGCCCAACCCGCGGCTCGTCGAAAAGCTGCAGAAGGCCGCCGGGGGCAGCGACAGGAAGCCCGTCGCCGCAGGCCGCCGCGGATGGTTCTGATGGCAACCCTCACCCCGGCCGGCCTCGAGCAGGCCGCCGCCCGCCTCGTCAACAGCGCGGTCGTCGATGATCAGTTCGCCCGGCTGGCCGCAAGGTGCGGGCGGACCGCCCCCGCAAGCCGGGCCGCGCGTGGGCTCCTCACCAAGACCGTCGCCGAGCTCGTCGCCGAAGCCTTCGGCGTGAGCAACCCGCACGGCACACGGCCGCCCGTCGACGTCCGGCTCCCCGGCCGGCTCGCCCGCATCCTCCCTGATAAGGCCTGGCGCGGCTACAACTCCGCCCACCCCGCCTCCACCCAGCTGTACGTCGCCGCCGCCGTGTTGCGGGAGTGGGGCTGGCAGAACCGTCCCCACCATCTACGCGACCGCCGAGGACGGCGCTGCATCTGCGGCGCCATCTGCACCGCCGTCCACCTCGGAGTCGGCACCGCAGACACCGCCCATACCGCCGCCGGCCACGTGCTTGCCGAACTCCGCTCCCGAGGATGGGGTGCCCTCATCGGCGACTGGAACCAGGTCGGCGGACGCACCAAAGAACAGGCCATCCAGCTCGTCGAGGCCGCCGCACAGCGGGCTCTTGCAGCAGAGAGCTAAGCCCGGGTATGACCACCAACAACCTCTGAAGGAGTCCCATGACCGACGACGACCTCGAGCCCTGCGGCGAAGGCATGTGCCAGTGCCACTGCGGACACGGCCACCCCTGCGGCTGCGACTGCCCCCGCTGCGATGAATGCAGGCAGTTGTTCGAGAACTGCGACTGCGACGACTAGCTACCGCTCCACCGCCCGGCCCTCGCCACCCGCGGGGGCCTCCGGCGTCGCCCGAGCCATCCACCGGCCCGTCCCCAGATACTCCCGCGGCAGCGACGCCGGCCTCAGCCCGAAATCCCGGCACAGACGCTCCAACTCCGCCCGGCACTCGACCTCGGAATCCGACTGCACCGTAAACACCGTCGCCATGCGGAGCAGTCTGGCGAATAGCCGAGGCCTATCGCAGCAGAACTCGGCATAGCTTGACGCGATGATCTGGGCGAACGTAATCTGCTCTCACTGGACACATGTGACTACTGAGGCCGCCCCGCAACGGGCGGCCTTTTGCGTACCCGGCGGAGGTGAACATGGCCGACCGCCTTGCTCTCGTCGACGAAGAAGCCGCTGCCTACTACGCGGGAAGGCCAGGAGTCACCATCCGGCGTTGGGCATACGAAGGCCGCATCCGTCGCTACGGCTCCGGCCGCGGAAAGGTCCGGTACAACGTGTTCGAGCTCAACAGGGCTTACAGAGACGAAGACACGGGCGAACTCATCACCTCCGGCGAAGTCCCGCCCATGCCTGCCAGAGCAAAGGCCGCGTAGGTAACAGAACGGAGACACCGCCTCCGCTCCACCCGCCCCGGTCGCATGATGAGGCCTCTCATCACGCAACGTCCTGGGGGGACCATGCGACGCACCACCCTTGCCACCCTCGCGGCCACCCTCTGCCTCGGCCTCGCCGCCTGCCAGGGTGAACCGGAAGTCACCACCAAGCCGAACCCGACGGACACCCCACCGGCCGCCCCGGAGTCGCCGAGCAGCCAGCCAACGGCAGCACCGAAGGATGCGGGCGTCGGTGACGCCATCACCCTCAAGGGCTTCGAAGAGGGCCAGCAGCTCGCCGTCACCATCAAGAAGGTGTCCGATCCTGCTGTACCGGGCGACGAGTTCTTCAGCCCTGACGACGGCAACCGGTGGATCGGCCTCCAGGTCGAGATCGTCAACACCGGCACCGCGGTGTACGACGACAGCCCCAGCAACGGCATGCAGGTCGCCGATAGCGAAGGCCAGCGATTCGGCGGCGTCATTGCTGACATCAAGGCCGGCCCGTCCATGGCGGCCAGCGTCACTCTCCAGCCTGGCGACAAGGCGCTCGGCTGGGAGGTCTTCGAGGTTCCCAAGAACTCGAAGATCACCACGGTGCAGTTCGGGATGAACTCCGGATTCTCCGACCAGACAGGGCAGTGGAAGCTGCAGTAGCCGAGACTCCCGGGAGGTGCGATGTCGCTGCCTCCCGGCCTCTCCGGGGTTACCGTCACCGGAACCTATGTCCACGCCGACGGCACACCGTTCAAGGGCAAGCTCCTGTTCCGGCCCGAGCCTGCCATCCTCACCTCCGCCACGCACGGAGTCCTGCTGCTCGGCACGATCGAAGCGACGCTCGACGAGCAAGGCGCCGTGTCTGTCACCCTGCTGGCCACCGACGACCCCGACGTCACGCCGACCGGCTGGACGTATCGGGTCACTGAGCGCTGGTACGACGCGCCCGGCCGCTCCTATCCGCTCTCGCTGCCCCTGGCTGCCCCCGCGGTCGATCTGGCTGACGTGGCGCCGACTGCCGCAGCTGAGGGCGAGTACACCGTCGTCACCGGGCCGGCTGGCCCTACGGGCGCGACAGGCCCAGCTGGACCCGAAGGCCCGACAGGCGCCACGGGAGCGACTGGCCCCACCGGCCCCGCAGGCCCGGAAGGGCCGCAGGGCGAGACCGGGCCGCAGCCCGAACTCGGAGCCGCCGGCGCCGGAGCCAACATCGCCCTCCGGTCGACCGACCCGACGACAACCAACTCCCGCACACCCACCGCCCACGCGACCTCGCACGGCAGCGGAGGCGGTGACCCCGTCACCCCAGCCAGCATCGGCGCAGAGACTCCCGCAGGAGCACAGAGCAAGGCTGACGCGGCGCAGACGGCTGCTGCAACTGACGCCACATCCAAGGTCTCGGCGCACACAGCGGCCACCGACCCGCACGGCGACCGTGCCTACGGCGACGCCGCCTACTACCCGATGACCTCCGGAAACACGCTCAACGGGTTCATCGACGACGCCCTGAACCGCGTCCAAGCCCTGGAGAACCGAGCCACGGCACTCGAAGCCGAGACCCTCGTCGCCGCGAAAACCGCTGACGAGTCGGTCACCAACAACACGCTCCAGGACGACGACCACCTGTTCATCGCCGTAGCCGCGGGCGGCTGGTATGCCGTCGACCTGTACCTCGACGTCGAGGCCGATCCGGCCGCCGACTTCTCGATGGGCTGGTCGGTGCCTGCAGGCGCGGTCATGTCGTGGACCGAGGGCGGCGTCTCTGCCGGCAACGCCAACAACATCGGAAGCATCAAGCTGCAGCGCAACGACGAAGCCACCTCGTCCGGGGTCGGCGTCATCGCGGCCGGATCCGCCGTCTGTCCTCGCGGAGTACTCCGCGTGGGAGGCACCGCCGGGACTCTCCAGTTCCGGTGGGCCCAGACGACCACCAACGCCATCCCGACCGTCCTCAAGACGGGCTCATGGCTCCGCCTCACCCGCATCGCCTGAACCGAGAAAGGGGCGCTGCATGGACGACCTGCTGATGATCGTGCCCACCCGCGGCCGGCCCGACAGCGTTCCCGCCATCCTCGACTGCTGGCGGCAGACCGGCGCCACCTCCGATCTGCTGTTCGCTGTCGATGACGATGATCCGATGCTCGCCGGTTACCGCGAGCACATGGAGTCCATCAACGACCCGCGGATCCACTGGGTGACCGGGCCTCGGCTTCGCCTGTGCGGCACCCTCAATAAGGTCGCCGTCGAGTACGCGGCCCGCTACCGGTTCCTTGCCTTCATGGGCGACGACCACCGGCCCCGCACCGTCGGCTGGGACGAGCGGTTCCGTGTCTGCATGTCCGGCGGCCCCGGCATCGTCTACGGCAACGACCTGCTGCAGGGCCCCCTCATGCCCACTGCCGTCGCCATGACGTCCGACATCGTGACCACCCTCGGCTATATGGCGCCGCCCGCACTCGTTCACCTGTGCCTCGACCTCGTCTGGCTCGAATGGGGCCGCGGCATGCAGCGGATCACCTACCTCGACGATGTCGTCCTCGAGCACATGCACCCCGCGAACGGTAAGGCGCCCCTGGACGCCGGCTACCAGGAGTGCAACAGCCCGGAGATGTCCACCGCGGACGCGACCGCCTACTACGACTACCGCGACAACGGCGGCCTGCAGGCCGACCTTGAGAAGCTCCGGGCACTGGTGGAGGAGGCAGCGTGAGCGGCATCGGCGACATCATCAGCGCGTGGAACGAGGCCGACCCCGCAGCCATTCACCCCACCCGCGGCATCTCCGAGGACGCCTACCAGGCTTCCGGTGAGGCGCAGGCGGAACTCCTGGCCGACGTGCTCCCGAAGGGCTGCAAGGTTGTCGACTTCGGCTGCGGTGACGGCCGTGTCGCCGTACCGCTGCGTCAGCTCGGCTACGACGTCACCGGGGCAGACGGATCTGAAGCCATGCTCGAGGGCCTCGGAGAACGAGACCCGGACATGCCGACCGTCCTCAGCGACGGCACCGACCTTGCGGACAAGCTCGGGAAGAAGACTGACGCCGTCGTCTCCCTTGCCGTTCTCATCCACCACGGCTACGAGGCCTGTGAGGCGATCATCGCCGGGCTGCGGGCTGCGGTACGCGTCAACGGGCTCCTCGTCCTCGACTGGCCTGTCTCCGACCAGCCTTCGGAGGGGGAGGGCTGGATCAGCGTCACCACCTGGGACCGTGAGCGCCAGGACGACATCTGCAGGCGCGTCGGGCTCAAGCGGCTCGACAGCGATCTGCCGTGGCCCGTGTTCAAGGCTGTGAAGGCGGGCAGCTAATGCGAGTCCTCCTGACTGGCGCGGCTGGGTTCGTGGGCCGGCACCTGCACCAAGCGCTCCTTGACCGCGGAGACCACGTACTCGGCATCGACCTCAAGACCACGCCGATCGTCCACAGCATCGACGCCCTCGACCTCTTCCGCCGCGACGACGAGCGGTTCGACCTCGCCATCCACTGCGCTGCCATAGTCGGCGGCCGGGCCAGCATCGACGGCTCACCCCTTGGAGTGGCGACCAACCTGGCGCTCGACGCCTGGTACATGCGCTGGCTCGCCCGAACCAAGACCCCGCGGGCCGTGTACTTCAGCTCGTCGGCTGCCTACCCGATCGCACTTCAGAAGCCGGGCGTCATCCGGCGGCTCGTCGAGACCGACATCGACTACGCCAGCCCCGGCCGGCCCGATGCGACCTACGGCCTGGCCAAGCTCACGGGCGAGCAGCTGTGCCAGTACGCGGAGGCTGCAGGTACTCGCATGACGATCCTGCGGCCCTTCTCCGGCTACGGCACCGACCAGGACGAGACGTACCCGTTCCCGGCCTTCATCGAGCGAGCCAGGCAACGCCAGGCGCCGTTCGACATCTGGGGCGACGGGTCCAGCACCCGCGACTGGATCCACATCGACGACCTCGTCGGTGCCACCCTCGCGGCCGTCGAGCAAGGCGTTCAGGGGCCGGTCAACCTCGGCACGGGCAAGGCCACCAGCTTCGACGAACTGGCCTGCCTGGTCACCGCCGAGGCTGGGTACAGCCCCGACCTCGACCACATCGCCACCGCACCCCAGGGCGTCCACCATCGGGTGAGCGACCCGAGCAGGATGCTCGACTTCTACACGCCCAAGGTCACCCTCGACGAGGGCATCCGGCGGGCGCTCGCGGCATGAGCGGCCGATGGCAGGGCTCGAACCGCGTGAAGCGGCTCCCGCCGAATTGGCGCCGCATCCGGGCCCGCATCCTCAAGCGGGATCCGATCTGCAAGCTCTGCGGGGTCCGACCCAGCGCCTTCTGCGACCATATCGTCGCCAAGGCCGACGACCACAGTGACGCCGGCCTGCAAGGCGTGTGTGGCCCCTGCCACGACCAGAAGAGCAGCCTCGAAGGAAACCAGGCCCAGCGCGAAAACCCCCGGCCCGGAAGAACCCGCCCGCCCGAGAAACACCCCGGGGTGAAGTGATGCCGGCCTACTTGATCCAGCACCCCGCCGAGCAGCGCCGCGAAGACATTCTCATCGAGGACCCTGCCCTCACCCTCTCTCTCGAGGCCGGCTGGGCAGTGTTCAGGGACAGCGAGGGAATCTGCTTCGCCATACCAAGCGGGCAAGGAGCCCACATCCAGCGGGTAGAAGCGGAGCAGGACGAGCAGCCCGCGCCACAGAAGGAGTGACGAACTGTGGCTAAGGGCAAGGCGGGTAACGCCAGCGCGCTCAAGCGCTACTGGAGTACTGGTGCTGGGGCAGCCAAGGTCCGATGGGGCACACCCGGTGACTTCACCAGGTGCAGCCGGCAGCTGGCCAAGTACCTAGGACCCAGGGCCAAGGGGTACTGCGCACGCATGCACCGAGCACGCACAGGCGTATGGCCAGGCGACCGCAGGAACGTGGGCCGCCGGCGCTGACCCACCCAACCAACGACACCTGCGGGTAGCTCCCGCAGGAAGGAAGGCCCGATGTCTCCAGGCATCGGGCCTTCTGCATGCCTGGAGACAGAATGAACCCCTGCCCTTACTGTGGTGCGCCCATGAGCAGCTCTCGCCGCAAACAATGTGGCGGCCTTGACTGCAAGCGGGCCTTCAATGCCGAGCGCATGCGGGCGTATCAGCGCCGTTACAAGGCACGGCACGGGTACTACCAGACGCGGCTCTACGACCGAGGCAAGAAGCGGCAGTATGCGATCACATGTAAACGCTGTGGACGCGAGGCTGTGGTCACCACCAAGGCAGCGAGGTACTGCTCACATGCGTGCTGGTACCAGGCCAAACATGCGGCGCACGCTCAGGTCGTACTCGCAGGCAAGCTGCACCAGCGCATGCCGCGACCTCAAGCCGTGACGGTGCTCAAGCCCCTACGACGGAGATGGTTCGGGGCGCGCTGTCCTATGTGTTCGACCTGCTTCGTTACCGACAACCCACGGGACCAGAACTGCTCGCCACGCTGCGGTCGTCGGGCGAGCAAGGATAAGCGGCGCGCCCTAGAGCGCAACGCCTTCGTCGCCCCCGTCAACCGGACTGAGGTGTACGAACGGGACCGGTGGACATGTCAGCTGTGTCACGAACCAGTCGCGCGCGCCGAGGTCGTTCCGCACCCTCAGGCGCCGACCATCGACCACGTCATCCCGCTCGCCAAAGGCGGCACGCATGAGCCGGCCAACGTGCAGTGCGCTCACTTCATGTGCAACTCGATCAAGAGAGATCGGGGCCACCAGGCGGAGGGGATCAAGCAGGCGGCGTAGCCACCACCCTGGCACCCCCTCCCCCTCCCCCCTATCTTCCCGATCGGGGCCGTATAGATCACGACTTTCTGTACGGGTTTCCTAGGCGCCCGCGCGGCGTCGCCAAACCGCCCCAGCGCGCCCCGGAGGCGTGCGTCAGACCCTGGAGGTCGCCATGGGCACGCGTGGTCCCATCCCGGAGCGCTCTGAAGCGCGCCGGCGGCGCAACAAAAACGACGACGTCGGCCTGGTCAAGGCCCCCTCTACCCCGCCGGCCGACCTGCCGGACCTGCCGGAGCCAGACCAGCTGTGGCACCCGATAGCGAGGGATTGGTACCTGTCCCTGCGCGAGTCAGGGCAGGCCGCCTTCTACCAGCCGTCCGACTGGGCGATGGCGCGGTACGCCGCGGAGCTCATGTCCCGAGGCCTACTGGAGGACCGGCCGCCGAATGGCCAGTACGTCGCGGCCCTCAACAGCGTGATGGCGAGCCTGCTGACGACGGAGGGGGATCGGCGCCGTGTCCGCATCGAGCTGGAGCGTAAGCCGGCTGTGAAGGTGGTGCCGGCGTCGGTCACGGCCATCGCCGACTACCGCTCGTCGATCGGTGGCTGACAGCGAAGTTCCCGAGGTCGTCACGCCCTTCACGATCGGCCCGACGTGGCAGCGTGGCGAGGGCGGCAAGTTCGTTCTCCCCGAGTACACGCTCGGCTGGCAGGCCCTCGCCTGGACGGCTACGTACCTGCAGCACTACGTCGGAGCCCCGTGGCGGTACACGCCGGAGCAGGCTCGCCTGACGCTGTGGTGGTACGCCATGGATCCGGCGACGAATCGGTTCCTGTGGCGTGACGGCGTGATCCAGCGGTTGAAGGGCTGGGGTAAGGACCCGCTGATCGCGACCTGGTCGGCGTTCGAGTTCGTGGGCCCATGCCGTTTCGGTGAGGTTGCTGACGAGGGCAACGAGTGGGGCGTGCCGCCTGGGCAGCCACTAGGGCAGCCGCACCCTGCGGCGTGGGTGCAGATTGCCGCGGTCTCGCAGGACCAGACCCGGAACACGATGACGCTGTTTCCGTCGATCTTGACGAAGCGTGCGATCGAGGAGTTCCGCATCGACCTCGGCAAGGAGATCATCTACGCGGACAAGGGCCGGGCCCGAATTGAGGCGGTCACCTCTTCGCCGCGAGCACTGGAGGGCGGCCGGCCGACCTCAGTGAACCTCGGGGAAACCCACCATTGGGTTGAGTCCAACCAGGGTCACGAGATGGCTGCCGTGATCGAGCGCAACGCGACCAAGTCGGCAGACGGCATGTCCCGGACGTTGGCCAACACCAACGCTTACGAGCCCGGCGAGGACAGCGTTGCCGAGCGCACGCGAGAGGCCTTTGAATCGACAGAGGCGGGCCGCGCTGCCGACGTCGGGCTGTTCTACGACAGCCTCGAGGCGCCGGCTGAGGCCAAGCTGACGGAGGAGTGGATCGAGCCGACTCTGCGGGCGGTCCGCGGCGATTCCGTGTGGCTGGACATCGAGCGACTGAAGGCGTCGATCCTCGACGTCCGCAACCCGCCATCCCGCTCCCGGCGGTTCTGGTTCAACCAGATCACCGCTTCTGAGGACGCCTACCTGGCGACCTACGAATGGAACGCCTGCCCGCATGAGGGCATCGAGCTGCAGCCGGGCGACGAGATAGTTCTCTTCTTCGACGGCTCGAAGTCGGACGATGCGACGGGCCTGGTGGCTTGCCGCCTGTCCGACGGGCACCTGCAGACTCTCGGCGTGTGGCAGCGACGGCCGAACTGGCCGGACGGGGTTCCGTGGCGAGTGCCCCGCGAGGAGGTTGACGGAGTAGTGGACCTGGCCTTCGCCACGTACAAGCCGCTGGCCTTCTTCGCCGACCCAGGTTCGGGGTTCGACGATGCGGATGGCGAACGGTACTGGGACGGCTACATCGACGCCTGGGCTCAGAGGTACGGCAAGCGGCTCAAGCTGAAGGCTGTTGCTTCCGGCCACGGCCAGCATGCGGTGATGTGGGACATGCGCGACACGCGCCGCCAGCAGGTGTTCACCGAGGCCGTGGACCGGTTCTACCGGGACGTTCTGGAGCGCCAGTTGACGCACGACGGCCACAGGGTGCTGCGTCAGCACGTAGCGAACGCTCGCCGCCGCACTAACCGGTGGGGCTACACGATCGGCAAGGAGCATCGCGAGTCGTCCCGGAAGGTCGACCTGGCGGTGTGCGCTATCGGTGCGCGGATGCTGCGCCGCATGGTCATGAACAGCCCGGCTTGGGTGAAGCGCTCAACGGCGCGCGGCAAGGGGAGGGTGGTGGTGTTGCGGTGACGATTCCCACCCTGCCCCTGCTGGGGCTCTCGGAGTACGAGGAGTCGATGCTCGGCCTGCTGCGGTCGGACCTGCTGACTCAGCGGACCAAGCTCGGCATCCTGGACGCCTACTTCAACGGTGAGCAGGTGATCCGCGACCTCGGGATCTCCATTCCGCCTCAGCTGCGCACTCTTCACACGGTCATCGGCTGGCCGAGGATCGGCGTGGAAGCGCTCGAGCAGCGCTTGGACCTGGAGGCGTTCCGATGGGCCGACGGCGCCGACAGCTCGGAGCTTGAGGAGATCGCTGAGGCCAATGACTGGTACGACGAGGCGTCCCTCGGCCACCTGGACGCGCTGACCTACGGCCGCGAGTACGTGGCGGCCGGTTCGGGCGAGGACACTGACCTTCCGCTGGTGACTTTCGAGTCGCCGCTGGACATGACTCTGGCGTGGGATGCGCGTCTCCGCGTGGGTACGGCTGCGCTTCGTGAGTGCCAGGCTGACCAGTACGACTACGGGCTGGCTTCGGACGAGCGTCTGATCACGCTGTACCTGCCGGACCAGACGATCTACGTCGTGCAGGCCGACGGCGGCTGGGTGGTCCTGGATCGCGACGAGCACAAACTCGGCATGGTGCCGGTGCTGCGGATGGCCAATCGCCAGCGAACCGCGGACCGCGTCGGGAAGTCGGAGATCACGCCGGAGGTCATGTCCATCACGGACGCCGCCTGCCGCCGGCTGATGGGTATCGAGGTGCAGGCCGAGTTCTTCGGTGCTCCGCAGCGGTACATCCTGGGAGCGTCTGAATCCGCCTTCCAGGACCCGGCGGGCAACGCTAAGAGTGCCTGGGAGACGTACATCGGCCGCGTCCTGGCGCTGGAGCGAGACGAGGACGGCAACGTGCCGACGGTCGGCGCGTTTGCTGCTCACGACCCTTCCGGCATGACGAAGATCATCGATCTGTACGCGCGGATCATGGCGACGCAGCTCGGTCTGCCGCCGCACATGCTCGGCTACACCAGCGACAACCCCGCCTCGGCGGACGCGATCCGCTCCTCGGAAGCCATGCTGGTGAAGAAGGCGGAGCGCCGTATCCGGCGCTTTGGCGCCACGCACCGGGATGCGATGCGGCTGGCGCTGTGGGTCCGGGACGGGGAGCCGCCGGAGAGGTCACGTCGGCTGGAGACGGTGTGGCGGAACCCTGCTACGCCGACGATCGCTGCTCAGACCGACGCAGCGGTGAAGCTGGCCCAGGCCGGCATCATCCCGGCAGAGTCGGATGTGCTTCTGGAGATGGCCGGCCTCACCGAGGACCAGCGGCAGCGCGTGACCGCCGATCGTCGTCGCGCCCAGGGCCGCCAGCTTCTCTCCTCGCTGACTGCGGGCGTCGAGGAAGGAACGGACCCGGAGGCCGAGGATGGCGACGACGACCTCTGACGGGGGCGCGGCGGCTCGTAGGCAGCGTCAGGCCCAGCGCGGCCTGACGCGGCTCCTGGTGCGAGACATGCGGGGCTTGCGGCGCGTCATCATCCCGTCCCGGCTCGAAGCCACCATCCCCGACTGGATCACCGCTGTACGGGCGTTGGTGGACCAGTACGGGGCCGCCTCGTCCGCACTGGCCGCCGACTACTACGACGCCGAGCGGGTTGCCGCCCGAGTCACGGGCCGGTTCACCGTTCCGCTGGTGGACCCGCCGCCGGACGAGCAGGTCGACGACAGTCTGCGGTGGGCGACGAAGGATCTCTGGCCTCGCGACCCGGAGGACCCGGATACCACGGAAGCGCAACGGCAACCGATGGACGTCCGCCTCGAACAGGCGCAGAAGAAGGCTGAGGCTGTCGCTCAGAAACTGGTGACTGATCAGGGCCGCGGCACCGTCCAGGAGGCAGTGCGGCAAGACCGGCAGGCCACAGCATGGGCGCGGTCCGCAGCGCTTGGAGCTTGCAGTTTCTGCAAGCTCCTTGCGGTCCGAGGCGCTGTGTACAAGCAGGACACCGCCGACTTCCGGGCCCATGACGGCTGCCACTGCGGCGTGGTCCCGGTGTTCAAGGGGCAGCGGTTCGAGCTGTCCGACCCAGCACGTGAGTGGGAGCGGCTGTACCGCGAGTTCGCGGCGCCTCACTCGGGCGATCAGCTGAGGCGGTTCCGCCTGGCGCTCGCCGAACACGGGCACACGCCCGCTCTGTAAGTCACCCTGGCCGCCCCGGTGGCGGCCTTTCTCAGCCCCCGGAGGGCTCGATCATCATGCCTGAAGAGACCGCGACTCCCGAATCGTCTCAGCCCAACGCCGACACCGGGCAGGAGCCCGAGACTCCGAGCAGCCAGACGCAGCCGGAAGCCCTCGAAACCCTCCTGGCCACCCTCGACGACGAGGTGAAGCTGGCCCTCCTGAACGAGGGAGGCAAGAAGGCGCTTCTCGCCGAGCGTGAGGCCGCGAAGGCCGCACGGCGTGAACGCGACGCAGCACTGGCCAAAGTGCAGGAGCACGAGAGGGCCAAGCTGACCGAGCAGGAACGGCTGACCGCAGACCTCACCGAGGCTCAGCAGCACGTTCAGACGTTCCGTCAGCGCGCTGTGCAGTCCGAGGTTCGGGCCCTCGCTTCGGCAGGGTTCGCCGACCCCGAAGACGCCCACGCCTTCCTCGACCTGGACTCCTTCGTGAACAGCGAAGGCGACATCGACTCGGATGCGATCCGGGGCAGCCTCGCGGACCTGCTGCAGCGCAAGCCGCACCTCGCGAAGCCCGTCGGCAACTCTCCGCGCCGCCCGGCGCCGGACCGCACGCAGGGCTCGTCAGGCAACGGCAACCGAACCCCCAACAGCCCGGCGGAAGAGTTCGCGGGCTTCATGCAAAGGGCCCTGAAGGGCCGCTGAGGAAGGTAACTCATGGCTGCTACGCCGCCCATCAAGCTGTCTGACATCGACAGCACTTTCCTGCCCGAGACGCTCGTCGGGCCCATCTTCGAGAAGTCCGTCGAGCAGTCGGCGGTCATGTCGCTCGCGAAGCGCGTGCCGCTCGCCATGACGGCGAACACCGCGGTCCCGGTGCCACTGGACGTGCCCACGGCCGACTGGGTCGAGCAGGCCGGCCGAAAGCCGATCAGCACCGGCGGCGTCGACATCAAGCAGATGGCCGGCAAGAAGATCGCCGTGCTCATCCCGGTCGCGATGGAGGTCGCGAACAGCAACGCGGCCGGACTGTGGACCCAGCTGCAGCGCGACCTGCCGACGGCCTTCGCCCGCGCCTTCGACCGGGCGACGATCCACGGCAAGACGATGAAGGGCGCCACGGGACCGTTCGCGGACTACCTGGCGATGACGACCAAGAGCGTCACCATCGGCGGCACGACGCAGGCCAACGGCGGCATCTACGGCGACATCGTCAAGGGCATGAAGGAGACCATCGACGACGACTGGGACTACACCGGCACGGTCCTGGACCACCGGATGAAGCCCAGCCTTCTCGGCGCGACGGACACCACCGGCCGGCCGATCTTCGTGGACACCACCCAGCCGGGTACCGGCGCCGCCCTCGCGGGCACGCTGGTCGGCGAGCCTGTCGCCTACTCCCGCAGCGTGTCGGGCAAGCTCCGCCGGCAGTCGGGCACCATCGACACCGGCCTTCGCGGCATCGGCGGTGACTGGTCTCAGACGGCGTATGGCGTCGGTATGGACATCACGGTCAAGATCAGCCGTGAGGCGACGTACATCGACGAGGACGGCGGCGTCCACTCGGCGTTCCAGGAGAACCTGGTGCTCCTCCTGGCGGAGGCGTACTACGGCTTCGTCCTCGGCGACGAGGAGGCGTTCGTGAAGTACCTGGCTGCGGGCGGAGCCTCGTGACGTCGGGCGGGTCCGGCAGCCGGGCGCCGATGCAGATCGTGGCCCGGCTGCACGGCTACCCGCCGCGCCACAACGCTGGCGCCGAATGGATGGTCCACAGCATGCTGCGGGCCCTCGTCCAGCGCGGCCACGAGGTGTCGGTGTGGCTCTCCCGCTACACCGACGACCGCGAGGCCTATGACCTGGACGGTGTGCAGGTCATCCCGCTGCAGACACGACTGGATGCCGCGACGGCTATCCGCAAGTGCGACGTGGTCGTCTCTCATCTGGAGAACGTCCCCAGCGCCGGTGCGCTCGCCCGCGGCTACGGCAAGCCGCTGGCGGTCGTCGTCCACAACACCCACCTGCCGAGCTTTCGGCAGATGGCCGGCGGAGACACCGCGCTCGCGGTCTACAACAGTCAGTGGATGGCGCGGGAGGCGGAGCTGTTCTTCGCCGAGTACCCGAAGGGCGTCCGGCCGGGGGCCGAGGTGATCGTGCGGCCCCCGGTGTTCGCCGAGGAGTACCGCACCCGGCCCGGCAAGAAGGTCACGCTGATCAACTGCAACCTGGAGAAGGGTGGCCGGCTCTTCGAGAAGCTGGCCCGCCGGATGCCGGACGTGCAGTTCATGGCTGTGCGTGGAGCCTACGGCGAGCAGCTCCTTCCTGAGCTGCCGAACGTCGAGATCGTGGACCACCTGTGCGGCCACGAGATGCGGGACCGGGTCTACAGCAACACGAAGGTGCTGCTGATGCCGTCCTCCTACGAGTCGTGGGGCCGGGCCGGTGTGGAGGCCCTTGCGTCGGGGATTCCGGTGGTCGCTCACCCCACCCCGGGGCTGTGCGAGTCGCTGGGCGAGGCCGGCGTGTTCGTCGACCTGCACGACGTCGAGGGCTACGAGACGGTCATCCGCAAGCTGCTGGACGATCCGGCCGAGTACAGGCTGGTGTCGAAGCGGGCGAAGGCCCGCTCGGCGGAGCTGGACCCGGCACCGGACCTGGCCGCCTGGTGTGACGCCGTAGAGGCCCTGGCCTGACAGGAGGCGACGATGCCATTCGTACCCCCGACGGCTGAGGAGCTCGGGCTCTATCTGGGCCTGGGCGAGATTGACGGCGACCGGGCGGATCTGCTGATCGTGCAGGCTGTGGCCTTGTGCGAGTCCGTGGTGAAACCGCTGCCGGACCAGGCTACGGCCGTAGTCTTGTCTGCTGCCGGCAGGGCCTACGTGAATCCGCAGCAGGTCTCTTACGAGACGATCGGCCCCATGTCGGTGCAGCGCCCCAGCGGTTCGGGCGGCCTCTACCTGACGAAGGCTGACAAGGCCGCGCTGAAGAGCCTTGCCGGTCGCGGCGGGGCGTTCACCGTGGACCCGACACCGGCGACGGCTGACCCGTCGCCGTCGTGGCCTGTGGACGACACCTATGGGGCTGGCCTGGAGTATGAGCCGGGTTGGGGGTGGGTCTAATGGCCCGCTACCCGTTCGGGGAGACAGTGGTGCGGCTGCGCCGCGGCACATCTCCCGGCCGGGACTCTCGTGGCCAGCCGATTCCCGGGCCGCTGATGGAAACCGAGGTCGACGGCTGCGTGGTAACGCCTCGCGCAGAGACCCCGCAGGTTGGCGGGGATCAGCAGCAAGCCCGAGACACCGTCATCGTCGGCTACACCGTCTACGACCCGTCTCGAACCAGCTGGAGAACGACGGACCAGGTCCGCATCCGTGGCGAGGTCTGCGAGATCACTGGTGAGCCAGGGGACTGGGGCGTCTCACCGTTCACTGGCACGCCCGGCCCGGTGCAGTTTGCCGCAGACCGAGTCACCGGCTGAAGGAGGGCGACGTGGCGGCCAAGTTCAGGATGTCGAAGAAGGGCGTGGGGCAGCTCCTGCGCAGCCCGATGGTCCTTCACGAGATGGTGCGCCGGGCCGAGGTCATCAAGGGCGTCGGGGAAGTAATCGCCCCTGTCGAGCGAGGCACCTACAAGGCGTCGTTCTTCGTCCGCCCCGTACCTCGCGGCGGCCGGCGTCGCGACCGCGCTGTGGCCGTAGTCGGGAACGCATCGCCTCACGGTGCCCACGTCGAGTACGGCACCGACAAAGTTCGGGCCCATCATGTGCTGCTGCGGGCCGCGCAAACGGGTGGGCGGAACTGATGGCCGCCGTCGGCTCCGTCGACATTGAGCTCGAACTCATCGGCTGGACCCAGGACAAGCTCGGAAGCGAGGTTGTGGTCCGGGACGAACTGGACAACAACCTCACGGACGAGCTGCCCACGGTGCAGATCGAGGTCGTGGGGGGTGACGACGACGGGATCCGGCTCGACCGGGCTCTGGTCGACGTCAACGTCTACGCAGCCACTCGGGCCGAGGCCATCGCCCTGGCGGCCCAAGTGCACGGCCTGTACCTGACCGAACTCCGCGGCTCGAAGACTACGAATGCCGTCTTCGGCCTGGTCGCCACGGTCTCACGCCCGGCGGCCCGACCCTACGAGAACACCGCGCTCCGCCGCGTCGGGGCCACCTACGCCCTTCACAGTCACCCGGTCTCCTGACCGAACTGGGCCCGCGCCGGACCCTTCTCAGTCCCCGCCCGTGCGCGGGCTTCTTCACGTCTGGAGACGTCATGGTCAACATCACCCGCGCCGCGGATCTGCTCGAGGTCGGCGCCAACGGCGGCGGCTGGGTCGCCCCCGTGGGCACCGCATCCCCGGGCGACCCGGCGGTGCAACCGCTCGCCCCGTGGCTGCCGCTCGGCGCACTGTCCGACGACGGACTCGTCCAGGGCTTCGAGGAGGACTCCCAGTCCTTCACGCCGTGGGGCTACACGGCACCGATCCGGACCACCATCACCAGCTCCCTGCGGACCTTCTCCGTCACCGCGTGGGAAACGGGCCGCACCACGGTGCAGTCGCTGCAGTACCGCATCGACGTCGGCGACCTGACGCCCGCTTCCGGGCTGACGACGTTCGCCGAGACGGCGTCTCCGACTCCGGACCGGCGGGCGTTCTGGTTCGTCGTCCTGGACGGCGAGTTCCAGCGCGGCTTCTACGTCCCCCAGGGCGAGATCACCGAGCGTTCGGACGTGACCCACAAGCAGGACGAGGTCGCCGGCTTCCAGTGGACGATCACGTCCTACCCCGACGAGTCCGGCAACACCGTCTACCACGCCGACCGCGTACCCGCGACCCCCGAATACACGGGGTCCTGATCGGGTGGGCGGGCCGTCAACCGTCGGCGCGGGCCCGGCCCGCCCACCTCTACCTCTGCCCGCGCCCTGACCTAGGAGGTCCGCGCCATGACCGACACCAAGACCGACGTCACCCCCGCCGAAGCCCAAGAGACCGAGGCCACGGGCCACTACGTCACCGCTCCGCTGTGCGGCAAGGACCTGGAGATCGTGCCCCCCGGCGCCTGGCGCCAGTCCTGGCAGCGCAAGCTGAAGGCCGGCGACTTCGACGCCTTCCTCGAGGACGTCCTCAGCCCTGCGTCATACGAGTTGTACCTCGACCTCGACCCGACCAACGACGAGGTCGGCGAGCTCCTCAGCGTTGCAGGCGAGGCGGCTGGAGAGCCGCTGGGAAAGTCCGGTGGACCCAAGCCGTCGTCGAGGAGCACGCGGAAGCGGTAGAGGCCGACCTCTGGCGCTACTACCGGCGCGACCTCCTGGACGTACACCGCGGCACGATGACGTGGCGGCAGCTCCGAGTTCTGATCCAGCACTTGCCGCCGGAGTCGTCGACGATGACCGCGCTCAGGAACAAGCTCTCTGACGAGGAGCTGGCCGCGCAGGCGGATGACGGCGAGCCCGAGAAGGGCCGTTGGTCGCAGGATCAGCAGCTGGTGGCCGCCTGTTACGACGTGCTGCGCCGGATCGAGTACGTCCTGATCTGCGTGAACACGGAGAAGCAGTCGCGGCCGGCCCGCCCAGAGCCGATGCGCCGCCCCGGCGCGGCCCCGAAAAGGGTCAAGCCGAAGCTCACACCGGCCAAGGCAGACCGCCTCTTCGCACTCATCAACGGAGGCGCGGCCTGACGCGCGGGAGGGAGTCTCCTAGTGGCGATCCAGGTCGGCTCTGTTGAGGTCGATGTCGTCCCGAACACTCGGGGGATCTATGCCCAGCTGAATGCAGGCCTGGTACCCGCGGCCACTCGGGTGGGGGATGAGATGGGGCGGGTCATCGCCCGCCGTTTGACCGTCCGAATCACGCCGGCGATCCGAGACGCGATCGAGGGCGGCTCTCGTGCGGCTCGTCCGTCCGCTGTACGGCAGGGCGACGAGACTGCGGGAGCCTTCTCGCGGGCGCTGAAGGCTCGTCTGCAAGCCGCGTTCCGCAGCTTGCCGAAGATCACCATTGACGCGAACACCTCAGAAGCAGACGCGGACCTGCAGGCGCTTCGCGTGCGCATGGAGACCCTCGCCAACAAGCACATCGGCATCGACATAGACGCCGGCGCCGCGAGGGCAGAGATCCGCCTCATCGAAGCGGAGCTGACCCGGCTGGGCGCCCAGCATCCGAACGTGCAGGTCCGCGCTGACACGACAACGGCCCTGGGCGAGCTGGCCGCAGTTCATGCCGCGATCGACGCGGTGGACGGCAAGCGGGCCCGCATCGACGTAGACACCTCTGGCGCGGTGGCAGCGGTCCTGCACCTGACCGTAGCCATCGGTGGCCTGGCAGCCATTCCGGCGATCCCTGTCCTCGCTGCTGGCATCGGCGCCATTGGGTCCGCGGCGGTGGCGGCTAGCGTCGGTGTCGGGGCGCTTGCGGCTGTCGCGGTCCCGGCTTTCATCAGCATCGGCGGGGCTCTGCAGGCGCAGAAGGCTGCGCAGGACGCGGCGACCAACTCGTCGCTGCGGGGTGCTCAGGCAAGCAGCCAGGGCGCCTCGCAGGCTCTGCAACTGGCTGGCGCCCAGCAGGCCCTGGCGGCGGCGGAGCGCAACGGTGCCCGGCAGATCGCCCAGGCGCTGCAGCAGGTGCGGCAGGCGAAGATCTCGGCTGCCGACGCTGTGGTGCAGGCCGCAGAGCGTAACGCCCAGGCGGCCCGCAGCATCGAGGACGCCGAACGCGCACTGGCTCGCTCGCAGCAGGACGCACGGCGCGCTCAGGAGGAGCTCACCGACGCCAGGCGCGATGCCGCACAGGAACTCGAAGACCTGAACTCGAGGCTTGCCGGCGCGCAGCTCTCCCAGAAGGACGCGGCCCTCAGCGTCCGGGAGGCTGAAGCCGAGCTGAACGCCGTCCGGGCGAAGGGCAGCAAGGCTACCCAGCTCGAGCAGGACCGCGCCCAGCTTGCCTACGACCAGGCCGTGCAGCGGCTGAAGGATCAGACGACCGAGACGGCCCGCCTCACGCAAGAGACCGCTGAGGCGAACAAGGCCGGCGTCGACGGCTCGGACACGGTCAAGTCCGCGCAGGAACGTCTGGCGGACGCCCAGGAGCAGGTGGCGGATCGTACCCGTGCGGTACGAGACGCCCAGGTTGAGGCTGCCCGCACGCAGGTGGAGACGGCCCGCCAGGTTGCCGCCGCACAGGAGCGGGTTGGCGAGGCGACGGCGAACGTCGCACAGGCCCAGCAGTCCGCTGCCGAAGCAGCGGCCTCAGCGCAGCGTCAGATCGCCTCCGCGTCGCTCTCGGCGGCCGGGGGCGTGGATCAGGCTGCCGTCGCGCAGGCGAAGTACCAGGCGGCTCTGGCGAAGCTGTCGCCAGCCGCGCGGGACACGTTCAACGCGTTCCAGTCGCTTCGGACCGCTTTCAAGGGCTGGTCGACGTCGCTGCAGCCGCAGGTGATGCCCATCTTCACCCGTGCGTTGGAGGGCCTGAAGAACAGCCTGCCTGGCCTGACGCCGTTCGTCCGCGCTGCGGCGCAGGCGATCAGCGACCTGCAGGACCGGGTGTCGCGCGGCTTCAAGTCGCCGTGGTGGCAGCAGTTCAAAGCAGATCTGTCGGGCGGCGCCTATCAGGCGATCATCGGGTTCGGAGTCGGGTTCGGCCGGATCTTCAAGGGCATGGCGGGCGTCGTGCAGGCCTTCCTGCCGCACATGGACTCCATCAGCACCCGGATGCAGGAGATCACCGGACGGTTCGCGAACTGGGGCACCGGGCTGAAGGGGTCGGAGCGGTTCGAACGCTTCCTCGCCTACGCCTCGGAGCAGGCCCCCATTCTTGCCCGCTTCCTCGGCGACATCGGATCGGCTTTCTATCAGATCGCGAAGGCCGCATCGCCTCTGTCCGGACCGGTCCTGACTGTGCTGGGCGCGGTGGCGTCGGCCATCGCTTCGATCGCCGAGAATCTTCCCTGGCTGATCCAGCTGCTGTACGCGGTCTGGGTCGCGACGAAGCTGTGGACGCTCGCAATGATCGCGTTCAACCTGGTCATGAACGCCAACCCCATCGTTCTGATCGTCACAGCGATCGTGGCGCTCGTTGCTGCGGTCATCTACGCCTACAAGAACTGGACGTGGTTCAGGGAGGCTGTCGACGCTGCATGGGAGGGCATCAAGACGACGGTCCTGTTCATCTGGGAAAACGTCCTTAAGCCCGTCTTCAATGCGATCGTCGTGGCCCTCAAGGCTGTGGCGGATGCCGCATCGTGGCTGTGGAACACCATCCTCAGCCCGGTCTTCAGCTTCATCGGGCAAGCGGCAAAGATCCTGGCCACGGCTGTCCTGACGTTTCTGATCGTTCCGATCGTGCTGGCATTCAAGGCTGTGGCGGCTGTCGCCACGTGGCTCTGGGAGAACATCCTGAAGCCTGTCTGGGACGCGATTGCCGCGCTGGCCATCTGGCTCTGGGAGAAGGCTCTCAAGCCTGCCTTCGACAACATCGTAACCATCCTGAAGGCTGTCGGTGCGATCGCCGAGTGGCTGTGGGACAACGTCCTGTCGCCTGTCTTCACCTTCATCGGCGACAAGGCGAAGTGGCTCTGGAGCAACGCCGTCAAGCCTGCTCTCGACAGTTTCAAGAAGGGGCTGGAGGATGCAGGGAACAAGGGGCAGTGGGTCTGGGAGCACCTCCTGCGCCCTGTCTTCAGCTTCATCGGTGACAAGGCAAAGTGGCTGTGGGACAAGGCGCTGAAGCCGGCGTTCGATAACATCAAGAAGGGCGTCCAGGCGGTCGGGGAATCTTTCGACGACGCCAAGGGGTTCATCGAGAAGGCCTGGAACAAGGTCCAGGACATCGCGAAGAAGCCTGTTCGCTTCATCATCGACAAGATCTACAACGCGGGCATCGTGCCGACGTGGAACAAGATCGCAGACGCTTTCGGTGCCCCGAAGATCAAGAGGATGGAGCTGAAGGGCTGGGCCCGAGGCGGCATCCTTCCCGGACAGTCCTCCTTCCGGCAGGGCGATGACCAGCTCGTCCCGATGCGCCGAGGCGAGGGCGTCTACGTCTCCGAAGCGATGCGGGACCCCTACGAGCGCGCCCGGCTGCACGCCGTCAACAGGGCTGCCATGGCCGGCAAGCCGCTCAGCCAGTTCCAGGGATTTGCCAAGGGCGGCATCTTCGACTGGGTCGGCAACGCTGCATCCAACGTGGTCGACTTCGCTTCCACCGGAGTGTCGTGGCTCAAGGACGGCATCAAGGCGTCCGCGACCGCCGGCCTCGACCTGGTCGTGAAGCCGCTGCTGGACAAGATTTCCGGCTCAGCCTCCCTCTACCGCGACATGGTGACCGGCATCCCGCGCAAAATCATCAAGGCGATCGTCGGGTACTCCGGCGAGGCGGACAAGCGTCTGACTGAGTCCGGCATCGGCGGAGGCGGGTTCGCCAAGGGCCTCAGCTGGGCTCGCACTCAGCACGGCCTGCCGTACCAGTGGGGCGGCAACGGCAACCCGTCCTGGGACTGCTCCGGGCTCGTCTCGGCGATCGAGTCCGTCATCCGAGGGCAGAAGCCGCACCGCCGCTGGGCCACAGGCTCCTTCTCCGGGCGTACAGCACCGCCCGACTGGGTCCTGAACGGCCGCTCGCCGTACATGATCGGCATCACGAACGCAGGTGTCGGCCACACGGCAGGAACGATCAACGGGGTCAACGTCGAGTCTCGCGGTGGCGATGGAGTGGTCATCGGCAGCCGGGCCCGCTCGTACCACGACCCGCTGTTCACTCACCGGTACGCCTATCAGGGCAAGTACGACTCGGGCGGCTACCTGCAGCCCGGCCTCAACCTTGCCTACAACGGCACCGGCCGGCCCGAGCCGGTGTTCACGACGCAGCAAGCCAACGCACTCGCGCGAGTGGCCACGGCTCCGGCCGCAGGCGGTCTCCAGCCGGGCGACACGTTGACCCTGAGGGTCGGCGAGCACGAGTTCGCTGCCTACGTCGACCGCAGGGCCGACGGCCGAGTCGACGCGACCCTCCGCCCGGCCGTATCCGCGATGCGCGCGAACAGGAGGGGGTGAGCATGGCGATCCCGGGCAACTTCCTCTCGGCGGTGACGGAGTCGGTAGACCCGAACACCTCGGGCTGGGTGGCCAAGCTCAACTGCTCGATCTCGAAGGGCACGGGCGGCCGGAACGGCGACGGCACGCTGCGGCTGTCGTCGACGGCGGCGGGCGAGATGCAGGCCCGCACCGTCGCCTCCTACCCGGTCACCCCGTGGACGGAGTACCAGACTCTCGCGGATGCGTCCGGCGCTACGGTGCCGGAGCGCATCGGCCTGCGCTGGCTGGACTCCACGGGCACCGAGATCAGCATCTCGTGGTCGCTGACAACGGCCACTGCTTCGGCGACGTGGCACCGGATCAGCGTCGCCGATTTCGCCCCCGGCACGGCCGCTTCGGTGCAGGTCGTGGTCTCCGCGACTCCCGCCGCTGGCAGCGTGATCAACCACTTCGAGAACGTGTACCTCGGCCTTCCCCAGCGGACGACCGGCAACATGATCGCGTTCAATCCGGAGACGCTCGAGCGGGACACCTCGGGCTGGGTCGTCGAGACGAACTGCACGCTGTCGCGCCAGGTCCCGATGGTGCAGTGGCCGGTGAACTACTACGCCGGCGGCGGCCACGTCATGGCCATGACCGTCACCGCGAACGGCAACGCATCGGCGAAGACCGTGGACTCGGTGGCGGCGACGCCCGGCGTCGAGTATCTCGCGTATGCGCTGATCAACCCCCCGACCGCGGGGTCGACTTGCTGGGTTGAGATCCGGTTCCTCGACGCCGCCAACTCGGTGCTGCAGACGGCGCGGGCGAACCTGGCGGCGCCGGGTACCGGCTACTACCGGCAGCGGGTCGCGGACACGGCTCCGGCGAACACGACGCAGATGGTCATCGCCGTCGGCATCACCGGGGCCACGGCCGCGCAGGTTGCGCGCTTCGACGGCATTGTCGTCTACCCGTCCTCGATGACCCCGGTCCGCGAGGGCAGTCTGGTGAAGTGGCCGGACGCCACTTTCGAGCAGGGCGTCGGCAGTTGGACGGTGGCATCAGGTGCGGCGACCCTGGCCCGGATCACGCCGTGGGGCACGGATTTCGTCGAGAACGCGTACTGCCTGGTCGTCACATCCGCGACAGCCACCACCAGTGTCATCCGCACCGGGAAGATCCCGATCGGGGACGCGGCCGGCCTGTCATTCACCACCGAGTACGCCATGAAGGTCGTCTCGGGCGGCTGGACGCTGACGCGCTCGATCCGCTGGTACGACGCGGCGAACGTCGATCTGGGTATCACGTCGGGCGCGGCTGCCGCTGTGCCGACGCCGAACTGGTGGCTGCTGTCGATCCAGCACACGGCCCCGGCGGGTGCGACGCAGGCGGCGGTGGAGTGGACGCTGACGGCCACGGCGGCGCCGTCGGTGCTGCGGGTCGACAAGGTCTCGCTCTGGGAATCCGTGCCGCTCGTCGAAGCCATTCCGAACGACGCCGAGGCCTACGTCACGGTCACCATGCGGGAGCTTCCCCTGGGCGACACGATCAGTGTGTGGCGGGTCGCGGAGGACGGCTCCCAGACGCTGGTGCGCGGCACGTCCGGCCTGATCAACGCCGAGACGATCGCCAGCGACGTCCTGGTCTTCGAGGACTACGAGGCACCCCTCGGCAGCCCGTTCGTGTACTACGGGGAGACCCGGGACAGCAGCAACGGCATCTCGGGCACCCGCGTCAGCGTCAGCATCACCCTGGATCCCGGCGACACCAACTACGGCTGGCTGAAGGACCCTGGCCAGCCGCAGCGGAACACCAGGGTCATGATTGCGCGGGCGCCGGACTGGCAGCGCCCAATCGCACAGGCCGAGCATCGCGTCAAGGGCCGCAAGAACTCGGTCGTCCACTCCGACGTCCGCGGCGGCCTCGAGGGCGACCTCGTCGTCTACACACAGTCCGACGACGAACGGAAACGGCTGGACTGGCTCCTCGACTCCGGAAACGTCCTGCTCTGGCAGGTGGCCCCGGGCATGGGCGAGGACGACGTCTACGTGAACGTGGGCCAGGTTGTCCGCCCCCGCACCGGCGGTGTCGCCTCGGATCCGTGGCGGACGTGGACTCTGCCGCTCAAGGTGACGGACATGCCCACAACGGTCGGCCTGGCCGGCTCGGCGGGCCGCACCTGGCAGGACGTGCTCACGGAGTTCGCCACCTGGGCAGACGTGCTCGCCACCTACGCCACCTGGGAAGACGTGCTCCTGGACCGGAGGATCACCTGATGTACCCGGTCAGTCAGCGGTTCCTCGACACCATCGTCGAATCCCACAACCCGCTGGTCGAGGTGACGCTATTCCGGGCGGACGGCAGGGTGGAGTCCCTGTCTCACACCGGCGGCAGTGTCTCGGTGGACCGGGGGAGCCAGTGCCGGCGGACGTGCAGCGTCACCATCGCCGACATCAGCCTCATCCCGCGGACCGCCCTCGACAAGCTGTCCGTGTACGGCGCCCGTCTGCGAATCGTTCGCGGGGTCGAATACGGAGGTGGGCAGACAGAGACTGTGCCGCTCGGCGTGTTCCGGCTCGACGAGACCGGCGGCGATGTCGACGAGGGGCCCGTCACCCTCACCGGGAAGAGCCTCGAATGTGTGGTCGCCGACGACAAGTTCACCGCCCCGTACCGGGCGACGGGTACAGCCGTGAGCGCGGTGACCGCACTCATCCAGCGCAGCATCCCCGACGCCGTCGTCACTACCGCCTCGACCGTCGCGGATGCCGCCATCGGGCCGCGGACCTTCGACATCGAGGGCGACCCGTGGGCGGCCGTGCAGGAGATCGCTGCCGCGATCGGCGCCGAGGTGTACGCCGACGCCGACGGCCAGTTCACCGTCTCCGACCTTCCCGACCTGCTGACAACACCGGTCGCCTGGACGATCAGCGCGGGGGAGGGTGGCGCCTACATGCAGGCGAGCCGGGCCATGACTGCCGACGGCATCTACAACGGAGTCCTCGCCCGCGGGGAGAACGCCGAGACGAACACCGCTCCTGTGTCGGCGCTGGTCGTCGACAACGACGCTGGCTCGCCCACGTACTGGTCGGGCCCGTTCGGGCACCGGCCGATGTTCTACACGTCCAGCACGCTCATCACAGCCGGCCAGTGCACGGCCGCCGCGACCCTCAAGCTCCGGGCGGCTCAGGCGCCGAGCGCGAGCGCGGACATCACATCGCTGCCCAACCCGGCTCTCGAGCCCGGCGACATCGTGCGCGTCGTCTACCCCGACGGCACGAAGGAGCTCCACCAGGTGCACAGCTTCTCGGTGAGCCTGGACGTGGGTGGCAGCTTCACGATTCAGACCATCTCGGCGAAGGAGGGCTCGTGACGTCGAACGCGCTCTCGCTGCAGTTGGCGGACGCCGTCAGGCAGCAGGCGGTGGCCGCGGGGCAGGAGTCCACGACCGTCCGCGGCTCCGACTGGCGCATGGCCACGGTCGCAACGGTGGGCACCGACGGGACTGTCACCACGACCGACGGCATCGTCGCCCGCCGCATGGACACCTACGCCTCGCCCGCCGTAAGCGACCTGATCTACATCACGATCAGCAGCGCAGGGAACTGGGCCGCATGGGGTCGTGCGGCACCATCCACGACGGCAGGAACGTGGCAGGCACTGAGCTTCGCCGGTTCCTGGTCGGCGTGGGGCTCCCCGTACTACACGCCCGCGTACCGCATCAACGGCGACCGCACGGTACAGATGTGCGGTCTAGCCCGAGCGCCGGCCGCGACGACCGGGGCGTCCACGGTCGGCACGCTGCCGACCGCGGCGCGACCGGCTTCGAAAGTGCGTTTCCCGGCCCAGATCGCCGTCGGGATTCTCGGCGTCATCGACATCAACACGGACGGGACCGTCGTGATCAACGACTACACGGGAAACGCAAGCTGGGCGCCGCTGGACGTCGTCCGCTTCCGGCTCAGCTGACAAGGAGGGCCGATGGCCACCGACGACTACGGGCAGAGCATCACAATCCCCGCCCTCACAGATGCTCCGAGCATCGCGGCCATGAGCGCCGCCGTACAGCAGGTCCTGCAGCGCGCGGTGCTGTCCTTCGCCTCCGCCTCAGCCCGCAACGCCACCCTGGTCAGCCCCGTCGAAGGCATGACGGCCTGGCTGCAGGACAGCAACACGATGACCCAGTACGACGGAGCCTCCTGGCAGCCTCTCCAGTCCGGCGGCACGTGGACGGCATACGCGCCAGCCTGGACGGCGAACGGCTCCAACCCTTCGATCAGCAACGGCAGCATCGCGGGCCGGTACCAGCTCATTGGCAAGACGTGCACGGCGGTCTTCGAGGTCGTGTGCGGCACGACGACCACCTTCGGCACGGGCAGCTGGGCGATCTCGCTCCCCTTCGCTGTGGCGTCCCCTGGAAGCACCTCCGCGAACTGGTGCTACCTCGGAAGCGCCCGCGGGCACAACCCCAGCCAGTGGGTGGCCGGCACCGTAGCCGCCCTGCAAGGCACATCGGTAGCCCGGATCTACTCCCACGAGCACGCTGCCGAATGGTCGAACTCCCAACCGCACGTCTGGACCGCGACCACCGCAAACCATTTCCAAGGCCAAGTGACCTACGAAGTCGTCTGACCCCACCCCACCCCTGACGCCCCGTGCCCGCCGGCCGGGGCCTTCGCCATTTCTGGAGGCCTCATGGCCTGGTACTCCGCGGCCACGCAGATGGAGCTCCAACCGGAGTCGGACTCGCAGCCGGCCATCCGGCCGACCCAGTTCATCCTCCACAGCATCGCCGCGCCGTGGACCGCGCGCCGCATGTACGAGTACTGGCGCGACAGCACGAACTTGGACAGCCATTTCGGCCTCGGGTACGAGGGCGACCTCGGTCAGTACATCGGGACCGAGACCCGCGCGGACGCCAACTACCGGGCGAACCGGCGGCCTGACGGTACCGGCGCCGTCTCGATCGAGACCGCGTCGAACCTGCAGCACACCGATCCGTGGACTGACGCCCAGGTCGAGCAGCTGATCAGGCTCGGTGTGTGGCTCCACCAGCGGCACGGCATCCCACTGCGGATCTGCCGCACAGCATCCGACCCCGGCTACGGCTACCACCGGTTGCACGCCGACTGGGCCGTTTCCGGTACGGCCTGCCCCGGCGACGCCCGGGTCCGCCAGTTCCGAGAGGTCGTGTTCCCGGGCATCGTCGCCCGCGCGACCGGCACCGCACTCCCTGAGGAGGAAGACATGGCCACGCCCGTAGAGCTCTGGGCCTACAAGGGCCGGGATGAGACGCAGGACGCCTACGCCTACCTGCGCGGCACCAGCCGCAAGATCGACGCGCTCACCACGCAGGTCGCCGGGCTCTCCGCCGCAGTGCAGGCGATCGCCGGGCAGCTCGGCGACGACGTCGACACCGCCACCGTCGTGGCGGCCGTCGAGCAGGCCATCGCCGACGCCGTCGTCCAGGTCAACGTCGACATCACCGGCCCCACCAACCCCTGAACGGATCGGACATCATCGTGAGACTCTTCGGCAAGGAGCCGGCGCTCGTCATCGCCGCCATCTCCGCAGCGCTGTCGCTGCTCGTCACCTTCAACGTCGGCCTCAGCACGGAGCAGGCGGGCGCGATCGTCGCCGTCATCTCCGCCGCCCTCGCCGCCGCGACTGCGGCCATGACCCGGCCGATCGCGCCCTCCGCGTTCACCGGCCTCGTCGCCGCCGGTGTCGCCCTGCTCGCTGCCTACGGCTTCAACGTCGCCCCGGAGACGGTCGGTGCCCTGAACGCCGTCGTCCTCGCCGTCCTCGGCCTCGTGACGCGCGGCCAGGTCAGCCCGACGACCGGCGCCCGCCCGCTGTCTGGGGTGTGAGTGCCGCGCCGCGTAGCCCGGCGGCTGTCCCGGATCCTCGGCCGCCGCGGCGCATTCCTCGCCAGCTTCGGCGTGCTGTGGGCGCTGTACGGATTCGGGCAGCTCGTCGAGCCTCTGCCGGACACTCGCGGCATCCGGCTCCTGCTGCACCTGATGCCACTGGAGGCGTGGGCCTGGTGCTGGGTCGCCTGCGGTCTCGTCGCCGTGGCATCGGCTGTACTACCAGAGGGGCGGGACTGGTACGGATTCCCCGCCCTCCTGGCCATCGTTGTTCCGTGGATGCTCGCGTACCTCGTGTCGTGGTGGCCGCTCGGAGACAACGCTAGGGGGTGGGTGACGGCACTGATCTGGGCGGTAGCCACAGTGCCGGTGATCGTGGTGGCCGGGTGGAGAGAACCACCGCGCCCCAAGAAACTGGAGTGAGCCCATGAGCGTCGAGATGTGGACCGCGGTGTCCAGTGGCGTAGTGGGGGTGGCCTCCGCCGGGGCCGCAGTGTGGAGCGGGCGTGCGGCACGCCGGACGCGACGGGACCATCGGCGTGATGACTTCAGTGTCGTCACGGACGCCATGCGGAAGGAGATCAGCAGGCAGGGTCAGCGGATCGACGAGCTGGAGCAGGTCGCCGACCGGCAGGACCAGCGCCTCGAGGGCGCGGGCGTCGCCATCTCCTACCTCATCGAGCGGGTCCGCGGCCTCACCACATGGGTGCGGGGTGCCGGCCTCGAGCCGCCGGCCGCACCACCCGTACCGCAGCGAGCCCGCGAGTTCATCCACCACGACCTGTGAACTGGGATGCCATGACCGAACTACCGTCCCAACGGCCCGTCGCTCGCCGGATCGACGAGACCGCTGCCGACATGGGCACCCTCGTCGACATGGGCGTCGTCCCCGAACAGCCCGAACCGCCGCCGGAGGAACCGGCCCCCGAGCCTGTGCCTGAGGAATGACAGAGCCCCCGCCGCCTCGCGCGGTGGGGGCCTTCTGCTGTGCCCAGAGGTCAGTGCATGTGCTGGATCATGCGCTCGGCCTCTTCGCGGCTGGAGCCGTTCTCCATCTCGACTTCGATGAGGCGGTCGGTGGCCAGCTTGGTCTGACGCAAGCAGTAGTCCACGAAGTCATCGGAGCTGGCACCAGGGTTGTTCCTGCGCCACTGCTCCAGTTCCTGCCGGACGAAGACCCATGTGGCTGCCTCGATCTGAGCCTGAAGGGTCTCGTGGGCGTTGGCCATCCTGTCCCCTTGATCATCCGTTGACGGCAAACCACCGTCTATCGTCATCACGTCAACGAGCCTATCGTCGCAGGAAGTTGATGTCGACAACTCGCGTCGAAAATCTATGACGGGTAACCCTTCGCCGGTAGAGTCGTCACATGGACTTCGGATACGCCCGGGTCTCAACGGCAGACCAGAACCCGGATCACCAGATCGACGCCCTCCTGCGGGCCGGCGTCGACGAGCAGAACATCCACATCGACTACGCCAGCGGCGCCAAGGCGTCCCGGCCTGAGTTCGACATCCTCCTGAAGCGACTGCGAGACGGAGACACCCTCAAAGCCACGCGGCTGGATCGCATCTCGAGGTCTCTGCTGCACCTGGTCACGCTGGGTGCCGACCTGCGGGAGCGGGGCGTTGGGCTGCACATCATCGAGCAAGGCATCGACAGCTCCACCCCAGAAGGCCGCGCCATGTTCGGGATGCTCGGCGTCATGGCCGAGCTCCAGCGAGAGCTGATCCTGGCGAACACCCGGGACGGACTGGCCGCGGCCAGGGCTCGCGGTCGAGTCGGTGGCCGGCGGGCAAGGCTCACAGAGCACCAGGCTGCCATCGCTCAAGAGCTGTACGACAAGCGAGAGAAGACCGTGCAAGAGATCGCCGACCTGTTCAGCGTTCCGCGTACAACCGTGTATGGGCACCTGAACAGAGACGGCACCAACGCACGCAAGTCCAGCAAGTAGCCGAGACGTTATGCGCTGGACGAGTTACGTCGTCCGTCCTAGGTAAGGGCCACTCGCCGAGGAGGACGCATGGAGTGCACGTTCTGTGGAATGCCCCTGAGGGGCGACGATCCGAAGCTGGTCTGGGGTGAGGGCAAGGATCGCGACCCGTTCTGCAACGTCGAGTGCGAGGCGTCCGAGATCGTGGACAGAACGATCTCGGAGGCCGGCAACCGCCGCCGAAGGCACTGGAGGCGCCGCGTCGCAGCATGCTTGGCCTACCGCTAGCCCGTCCCGGTCTTACCGCCGGGGCGGGCTTCGTCGTTGCACATTCTGCAAGACCGCTTGACGCCCGGGGCTGTCAGTGCCCGCTCGTACAGTGGTGTCATCTATCCGCGCTCGCTGGCTGCGGCGCACTCGGACCCGCCCGTCGGACCCCGCCCGGGGACAGCGCCCGACGGGCGGGGCATACCCCTCGGAGACCCCATGGACGACCTCGCGCAGTTCCTCCGCGCCCGCCTCGACGAAGACGAGCAGACCGCGCGCCGCGCGGGCGACAGCTTCCGGCAGATCGGGAAGACCGGCGTCATCGTCTCCACGGAGGGCGACAGGGCCGAGGAGTGCGCCACCGCGAACTGGGCGGGCATTGCCGAGCACATCGTCCGCCACGACCCGGCCCGCGTCCTTGCCGAGGTCGACGCCAAGCGGCAGCTGATCGACTGGGTGCTCAGGTGGCCGATGCGCCCGCACGCCCCGTCCTCGGTGGACGGGATCCTGGAGCGCCTTGCCCTGCCGTATGCCGACCACGCCGACTACCGGGACGAGTGGCGGCCCTAGTCGCCCTCGGGCTCTGGGTTCCGCACCCGCTTCTTCAGCTCCGTCTCGACCTCGTACCGGGACTGCCCGGTCGCTTCGGCGTGTGCCGTGATGGCGGCCTGCACGGCGGCTGCCGTGTCGAAGGTGAGGACGCCGGCCTGGATCTCTGCCCAGGCGCGCGTCTCGAGCTGGATGAGTTCGTCGGTGAGTTCGATTGCCACGGCCGGATCCTAAGCTGCGAGCTCCTGCTCGACGCGCATCGCCTCGGCCCGCACGACGAGCAGCTGGTGATACTCGGCCTGGCGCTCGGCGGGCAGCGTGCCGCCAACCCACAGGTCGCGGATCGCCTGGTTCACCGCGGCTGCGGTGGGCTTCTCCTCCGGCATCGATGCCATGCGGCAAGGCTACGGGGCGGGTGTGACAGCGGACCCCCGAGCTTCGCTGTCGGTCACATATTCACACCCGGTGCGAACGGAACGTAGAAGTTTCCCTCGCACACCCGTTCCCAGGCATATGCCGGATGATGCATGCTCCGTAATGCGCGTCGGGCCCGGCACTACTGGGCGCCCCCGCCGACGCGCGCTACGCCGTGCCGCTCAGGCGGATCATCCACCGATCCATCGGGAGGACGAGATCAGCAGTCTCCACAGGGCGCCCAGATGTATCCAGTCGGGTCCGCACCAGCCTGTACGCCAGCACGTCCGAGACCAGGCCGAGGGCCGCAGCCTGGTCCTCGTCGAGCGGTGCGACGCTCAGCTCCACCACGTAGCTTGCGTGCGGTCGGCGCTGGCCCCGCCACCACGACGACACGAGCATGGCCGACCGGCCGCCCGGATCCAGGCACTCGACAGTCTCGTGCTGCAGGGTGGCCCCCACGGGTACGTCAAGGCGGGCGGCAAGCTCGGCATCGGCCCGCCGGGTCCGGGTGTCGGTCGTCTCGGATGAGTGGGGCCAGTCGGCATCCGCGTCCGTGAGGGTGCGCATAGCAGGAGGGTGCGCCACATAGACGCCCTTACGCTTCTCGCCCTCGAGGATTCCAGTCCGACGGAGAAGGGCATGAGCCAGTCGCATCGTCTGCGGGTGGACGTCGTACTCGACTGCCATCACTTCGCGGGACGGGAGCTTGTCGCCTATGGCCCACTCGCCGGCCTCGATGCGGGCGCGGATGTCAGCTGCGATGCGGCGGTAGCGCGCGTCGGCTGACATGGGACCCCTGGCGACGATCATGACGTGACGTCGCACAGTAAGAGGTACCGTGATGACTAGATATATCTAGGCCTCGGATGGCCGGAAGTCCGCCCTTGCGGCAACTGAAGAGTGAGAGTTCGGCAGTTCGGGTTCAAGTCCCGGGCGGCCGACGGGACCGCCTCCGCCGCTCGTACCCGCCTGCGATCGGAAGCGGCCCCAGCGACCATCCGTCTCCCAACGGCGGATGGGCGCACCGACGAGTGTCGCTCAGGGCGTGATTCCTGTACGAGGCATTCGTTGGCCATATGCCGGGACTGGGCCGCTGTAGTCGCCTCCAAGGGCGCGCGGTCCAGTCCCGGTTTGGCGTTTGTGGGGGCAAGTGGGAAACCGGTGGGAGTTGATCATGTCCGCAGAAGGGAATAGCCGTCTTGACGTGTCCCGCGCTACTTCGGGAAAGCGCCAGGTCAGAGCCATGGTGGGGGAGTGCATGCAGGTCGCGGCAGGGTGTCGTTACATGTACCCGGTCATCATGTGCATGTTGAGCGGGACGTCCCTGCCGCCCGCCGCCTTCCTGATGTCCGCCTTGAACTGCCTCATCGCGGGGCTGTCGGCCTCGAACGGCTGGAACTGCAGCAGCACATGGACCCCGTCGAGCGCCTGCCTCGTCGCGTCCTTCGTGAGCAGCCCGGGATCGTAGTCCGTCGGGTCGGAGAGCAGGCCCTTGTACCCGGACCGCTTGAGGGCGGTGAACAGGCCGATGTTGTACGGCGTCTGCATCACGGAGACGACGGCGTCGGGGGCCCCGCCTCCCGGGCCCGAGCGCAGGATCTCCTTGGTGTACGCCGACCAGTCGCTGGGCATCGAGGTCGCGGGCACCACGGCCTTCGCGTAAGGAACCTCGAAGCCCGCCGCCTTGAACCCCTGGGTGAACGTACGGATGCCGAACGTGCCGGCGTCGTTGTCACCCGCGATGAGCGCGACCGACTTGCCGCGCGCACCGCCGAGCAC
Source organism: Streptomyces sp. NPDC057271 (assembly GCF_042668715.1). Lineage (NCBI taxonomy): Bacteria > Bacillati > Actinomycetota > Actinomycetes > Kitasatosporales > Streptomycetaceae > Streptomyces > Streptomyces sp. NPDC057271. The sequence goes on along the minus strand of NZ_JBHUYJ010000025.1, from coordinate 34,789 downwards.
GGCGGCGAGGCCCTCGGGCCAGGTCTGGTTGAGCGTGCCGCCGGGGGTGGGGACGAGGCAGCCGTTGAAGCCGTAGATGTGCTGGGGGCCGCAGAACGAGGGGAGCGTGCCCCAGCCCACGGTGGGGACCTTCTGGCCGTCGAGGAAGTCGGCTCCGGCGAAGGTGACCGAGCTCATGGGGGAGACCGCGAAGACCTCGTCCTGCTGGACGAGCTTGCGGGCGGCGGCCAGGTTCCTGGCCGGGTCCTGGCCGTCGTCCTCGGCGCCCAGGTAGTCGATCCTCCGGCCGTTGATCCCGCCTTCGGCGTTGGCCCGGTCGTAGCGGGCCCTGGCGCCGAGGTCGGTGTCCTTCTTGGAGTAGCCGCTCGCGGTGGTCATGGAGACGATGCCGCCGACCTTGACCGCGTCGGCGGTGACTCCGCGTACGGAGGAACCGGGGGAGCCCGGCTTCCCCGGACTTCCCCCGGTGGAGGCGGAGTTGCAGGCTGTGGCCAGGAGCAGGGCCGCCGCAGCGGTGGCGAGGGTGCGGATCGGTCGCGGCACGTCGGTCGTCCCTCCGTCGGGTGACCGCATTCTGTGACTGGCCTGACGAACCGTCAATAACTGATGCAGCGTCAATTGACGATGCATCAGTTATTGACCCCGGTGGCCCTTGACCGCCGCCCGGTCAGCCGTACAGCGCCTCGACCTCCGCCGCGTACGCCTTCTCGATCGCCTTGCGCTTGAGCTTGAGCGAGGGCGTGAGCAGCCCCTGCTCCTCGCTGAACGGATGGGCCAGGATCCGGAAGGTCCGGATGGACTCCGCCTGCGAGACCAGGGTGTTGGCCGCCACCACGGCCCGCCGGATCTCCGTCTCCAGGGTCGGGTCGCGCACCAGGTCGGCCGCCGGCAGCGGCGCCCGCCCCTGCATCGCCAGCCAGTGGTCCACCGCCTCCTGATCCATCGTCACCAGCGCGGCGATGTACGGCCGGTCGTTGCCCACCACGATGCACTGGGCGATCAGCGGATGCGCCCGTACACGCTCCTCCAGGCCTGCGGGCGAGACGCTCTTGCCGCCGGAGGTCACCAGGATCTCCTTCTTGCGCCCGATGATCGTCAGGTAGCCGTCCTCGTCGAGCATCCCCAGGTCACCGGTGGCCAGCCAGCCGTCGTTCAGGACGGCCGAGGTGGCCTGCGGATTGTTGAGGTATCCCGAGAAGACCTGGCCGCCGTGCAGCCACACCTCCCCGTCCTCGGCGATGTGCACCGTGGTCCCCGGCACCGGTTGCCCGACCGTCCCGTACCTGACGCGCCCGGGCGGGTTCGCCGTCGCCGCCGCGGAGGACTCCGTCAGGCCGTACCCCTCGAACACCGTCACCCCGGCGCCCTCGAAGAAGAGGCCGAGGCGCCGGTCCATGCCCGAGCCACCCGACATCGCGTGCCGGACCCGCCCGCCCATGGCGTCGCGGACCTTTCCGTACACGACCTTCTCGAAGAACTGGTGCTGCATCCGGAGCCCGGCCGACGGGCCAGGGCCGATGCCGAACGCCTTGTGCTCCATCGCCTCCGCGTACTTCACCGCCACCTCGACGGCCTTGTCGAAGGGGCCCACCCTCCCGTCGCTCTCGGCCCTGCGGCGGGCGGCGTGGAAGATCTTCTCGAAGATGTAGGGCACGGCCAGGATGAAGGTCGGCCGGAAGGACGCCAGGTCCGGCAGGAGCGCGGACGCCGCCAGCACCGGCTGATGCCCCATCTTCACCCCGCTCTGCACCGCCGCGACCTCCACCATCCGCCCGAAGACATGGGCGAGGGGGAGGAAGAGCAGAGTCGAGGCCTCTCCCCCGGACTCCGTCCGGGAGTGACCCCATCCCGGCTTGGAGGCGAAGACCGGCTCCCAGCGGCCGACCAGCATGTCCGTCTCGAACATGAAGTTGGAGTGGGTGAGCACGCAGCCCTTGGGGCGGCCCGTGGTGCCCGAGGTGTAGATGATCGTGGCCACCGAGTCCGGCGTCACCGCGCGGCGGTGCCGCTGCACGACGTCCTCGTCGATCTCCGTACCCGCCGCCATCAGCTCGTCCACCGCGCCCGCGTCCAGCTGCCACAACCGCTGGAGCCGGGGCAGCCGGTCGACCACCGAACCGATCGTCATCGCGTGGTCCTCGTGCTCCACCACGCAGGCGGTGACCTCGGCGTCGTGCAGCATCCAGTAGACCTGATCGGCCGACGAGGTGGGGTAGATCGGCACCGACTGGGCGCCCAGTGTCCAGAGCGCGAAGTCGAACAGGGTCCATTCGTAGCGGGTCCTGGCCATGATGGCGACCCGGTCGGCGAACCGTACGCCGTGCGCGATCAGCCCCTTCGCGAGCGCGAGCACCTCGTCCCGGAACTGCGCCGAGGTCACGTCCCGCCACTGGCCCGAGGCGTCCTTACGGCCGAAGGCGACCCGGTCGGGCGTCTGCTCGGCGTGTTCGAACACGGCGTCCGCCAGACCGCCGACCTGAGGCGCCGCCTCGATGGGCGGCACGGTGAACTCGCGCAAAGACCTGCTCCTCGACCGCTCGTTGTCGCGCTCCGTACGGCGCGGGTGACGGTACCCCACCCGACTGGCGGGCGGGAGGGCCTTCACCAAGCCGGGACATTGGGTGTTGTCACAGGTCAGGGGAGGGAGAAGGGGCAAGTGGCGGGTGGCCGGGGACCGTTACTGACCGTGCGGTAAGTAGGGCGGTCGGGAATCTCCACGGAATCTGTACCGGCCGCTCACCCGCTCGCCCGGGGTTCAGGGGCCGAGAGGTCCGGCGGTCCGGTGCGGGCGGTGCAGCCGGTCGGCCCCCGCGAGGATCGCCGCGGCCAGGGCGTCGGCCGCCTCCCGCGCCTTCCCGGGGTGCCGCCCCTTGCGCAGGACGAAGTCGACGTCGCCCAGGCCCGGCAGCCCCGCGCGGGCCGGCAGCTGCGACAGACCCGGCGGAACCAGCCCACGGGTGTGCGCCATCACCCCGAGACCGGCCCGGGCCGCCGCGATGTTCGCGCTCAGACTGCTGCTCGTACACGCGATCCGCCAGGCCCGCCCCTGTGCCTCCAGGGCTTCCAGGGCCCGGGCGCGGGTGATGCCGGGCGGCGGGAAGACGATCAGCGGCACCGGACGGTCCGGGTCGAGTCGCAGCCGCGCCGAGCCGATCCAGATCAGCGAGTCCTGCCAGACCAGCTCGCCCGCGCTCTCCTGCGCGCGCCGCTTGGCGAGGATCAGGTCGAGCCGGCCCGCCTCCAGCCGGGCGTTGAGCGTCCCGGACAGCTCGACCGTCAGCTCCAGATCCACCTCCGGGTGCTCGCGCCGGAACGACTCCAGGATCTCGGGCAGCCGGGTCACCACGAAGTCCTCCGAGGCCCCGAAGCGCAGCCGCCCGCGCAGCCGGGTCCCGGTGAAGTAGGTGGCAGCCCGCTCATGGGCCTGGAGGATCGTCCGGGCGAAGCCCAGCATCGCCTCGCCGTCCTCCGTCAGCTCGACGCTGTGGGTGTCCCGCGCGAACAGCGGACGCCCGGTGGCGTCCTCGAGCCGCCGCACATGCTGGCTCACGGTCGACTGCCGCACCCCGAGCCGCCGGGCGGCCTGGGTGAAGCTCAGCGTCTGCGCCACGGCGAGAAAGGTGCGGAGCTGCGCGGGTTCGTACACGCCGTCCAGGATACGCACGGTCATCGCGATGCGTGATGACAGTCAGAGCGCTGTGCGGGATTCCCGATCGCCGAGCCGGGGAGCAGGATGGGGACGCACGATCCGTCGCCCGAGAGCAGTGGAGCACATGAGCCGCCGTACCACCCTCCTGCCGTCCCGGCTGCCGGTCGATCCGTACATCGCGGCTCTGCTCGCCACCGTCGGCATCGCGGCGCTGCTGCCCGCTTCCGGCGCGGCCGCGACGATCGCCGACGGGGCCTCGACGGCGGCCATCGCACTGCTCTTCTTCCTCTACGGCGCGCGGCTCTCCACACGCGAGGCGCTGGACGGGCTCAAACACTGGCGGCTCCACCTCACCGTCCTCGCGGCCACCTTCGCCGTCTTCCCGCTGCTCGGTCTGGCGGCGAAGGGGCTGGTCCCGGCCGTTCTCACGCCCTCGCTCCACAGCGGCCTGCTCTTCCTCTGCCTGGTGCCGTCCACCGTCCAGTCCTCGATCGCCTTCACCTCGATGGCCCGGGGCAACGTCCCGGCCGCGATCTGCGCGGGCTCCTTCTCCTCCCTGGCCGGCATCGTGCTCACTCCGCTGCTCGCCGCCGTCCTGCTCGGCGAGGGAGCGGGCGGATTCCCGGCCGACTCGCTCCTGAGGATCGTGCTCCAGCTCCTCGTGCCGTTCCTGGCCGGACAGGCGCTGCGGCGCTGGGTGGGCGGATTCGTCGTCCGGAGGAAGAAGGCGCTGGGGTACGTTGACCGGGGCTCGATCCTGCTCGTCGTCTACACGGCTTTCAGCCACGGCATGGTCGCCGGCATCTGGCACCAGGTCACCCCGGCGCGGCTCGGACTGCTGCTCGCCGTCGAGGCGGTGCTGCTCGCGGTGATGCTGACGCTGACCTGGTACGGCGCGAAGTGGCTCGGCTTCGACCGGGCGGACCGGATCGCGATCCAGTTCGCGGGCTCGAAGAAGAGCCTGGCGGCGGGGCTCCCGATGGCGAGCGTGCTGTTCGGAACGCAGGCATCCCTGGCGGTCCTGCCCCTGATGCTCTTCCACCAGATGCAGCTGATGGTCTGCGCTGTCATCGCCAGACGCCGCGCCAGGGACCCGGAACGGCCTCCGGAAGGCGGGACCCCGCTGCCCGAGCGGGCTCCGGAGGCCGCGACGGCCGCGAGGGGGTGAGGGGTGATGCCGGTGGGGAGGTCCGGCCGTCCGGTGGCACTGCCGTCGGGCGCCAGGGCGTCGGGCGGCGGGCGTCGAGCGCCAGGCCGTCGGGTGGCGGGCGTCGGGCGCCAGGGCGTCGGGCGGCGGGCGTCGGGAAGTCCTGCCGTCGGACGCCCCGCCGTGCGCGTTGGCGGGATCACGTCCCCGTCCCCACCGCGATGATCATCCCGCCCGCTACCGTGCTCCCATGCCCGCACTCGATCCCGGCCGCACCGCGCTCGTCCTCGTCGACCTGATGGAACGCATCGTCGCGCTGCCGCTCGCCCCTCGTCCCGGAACCGATGTCGTCGCCGCCGCGGACCGACTCGCCGACACCTTCCGGGTCGTCGGCGCACCCGTCGTCCACATCAGGGTCGAGCGCCCGAACGTCGATACCCAGCCGCCCGGCAGCGACCTCGTCACCTCTCTCGTCCGCGACGGTGACCACGTCGTCGTCAAGCGGACCGTCGGCGGATTCCAGAACACCGGCCTCCACGAACTCCTCGCCGCGCACGACGTCACCACGGTCGTGCTCGCCGGCATCGCCACCAACCTCGGCGTCGAGTCCACCGCCCGCGCCGCCTGCGACCTCGGCTACGAACCGGTCTTCGCCGAGGACGCCATGACCGCCCTCACCGCCGACGAGCACCACGCCTCGGTGACCCTGGACTTCCCGCGCCTCGGCACCGTCGCCGCCGTCGACACGATCACCCTGGACGGACCCGAGTGACCCGCGTTCCGATACGCTACGGCGCCCGCCCCTGCTCCCTGGTCGTCTGCCGCGGCTGCTGCTGCGGCGACGCGGGCAAGAACCCGGGCGTCGACCACGAGGGCCAGCTCGCCCGGCTCCGCGAGGCCGCGGCGCGATCCGGCGGCCGGCTGTCCGTCCGTACGAGCGACTGCCTCGGCCCCTGCGCACAGGCTGACATCGTCGTGGTCCAGCCCTCCACCGAAGGCCGCCGCCGCGGCGGACGCGCCGCCTGGATCGGGTTCACGGCGGACGACGACTGCCTCGACGACATCCTCGCCTGGACGGCCGCGGGTGGCCCCGGCATCGCCGAACCCCCGGCGACCCTCACGCTCCAGATGATCGACCCGCCGACCGGGACGACCAGCACCCGGGCGGGACGCCGCGCCCGGTAGGGCGTCGAGGGGTGCCGGACCGGCCGGCGCGGGGGGCCCTCCCCGCCGGCCGACGGCCCGGGCAGCGCGCGGAGCCGTCAGCCCCGGCCGGCCGCCGCCCCGAGGACGATCCGGTGCTCGCCCGCGTACACGTTCATGTCCTGGCCGCGCAGGAAGCCGACCAGCGTGAGACCGGTCTCCGCGGCCAGGTCCACCGCCAGCGAGGACGGCGCCGAGACCGCCGCGAGCACCGGGATGCCCGCCATGACCGCCTTCTGCGCCAGCTCGAACGACGCCCGCCCGGAGACCAGCAGCACCGCCCGCTCCAGCGGCAGCCGCCCGTCGCTCAGCGCCCGGCCCACGAGCTTGTCCACCGCGTTGTGGCGCCCCACGTCCTCCCGTACGTCGAGCAGCTCGCCGTCCTCCGAGAACAGCGCCGCCGCGTGCAGGCCGCCGGTCCGGTCGAAGACCCGCTGCGCCGCCCTCAGCCGGTCGGGGAGGCGGGCGAGCAGCTCCGGCGTGAGCCGGACCGGGGGAGTGTCGGCGATGGGGAAGCGTGCCGTGGTCCGGACGGCGTCCAGGCTGGCCTTGCCGCACAGCCCGCACGACGACGTCGTGTAGACGTTCCGCTCCAGGGTGATGTCCGGGACGGGGACACCGGGCGCCAGCTGCACGTCCACCACGTTGTACGTGTTCGTGCCGTCGTCCTTGGCGCCCGCGCAGTACACGATGTTCCGTACGTCGGAGGCACCGCCGAGGACACCCTCGCTGACCAGGAAACCGGCGGCGAGCGCGAAGTCGTCGCCGGGCGTGCGCATCGTGACGGCCAGCGGCCGGCCGTTCAGCCGGATCTCCAGCGGCTCCTCGGCCACCAGCGTGTCCGGGCGTTCGTTGACGGCCGTGCCCCGGATCCGGATGACGCGCCGTCGTTCGGTGACCCGTCCCATGTGGTTACACCCGATTCTCTACGTGCTGGAAGCCGAAGCGGCCCTTGATACAGAGGTTGCCATGGGGCGCCGGGTCGTCGTGCGGGGAGGCGACCTCGCCGATCGCACCGGCGCCGAGGACCGCGACCTTCGCACCCGGATCTCCGGGTGCGTGGCGACGGAATATCGTCCGCGGTACGGGGTCGGGGTCGGCAGGGCCGGGAGGCTGCTCCTTCCCTGCCGTTGTCACGGTCGGGAGGCTGCTCCTCCCTGCCGTTGTCACGGTCGGGAGGCTGCTCCTCCCTGGCGTTGTCACGGTCGGGAGGCTGCTCCTCCCTGGCGTTGTCACGGTCTCCCAACAGGTGCGGGCGAATCTTGGTGGTTTACGTGCCCGGTTACCGATCGGTCGCTGGCAAGACTGGGTGGTCCTGCTTCCGCTTGAACCGCGCAAGCGCACCATGCGTCACCTGAACCAAGGGGGTCCCGGGCATGACGGGCACTCGTATCGCCGCGCTCGGGCACTACCAGCCCGCCAAGGTCCTGACCAACGCGGACCTGGCCAAGATCGTCGACACCAGCGACGAGTGGATCAGCAGCCGCGTCGGCATCAGGACGCGTCACATGGCGGGCCCCGACGAACCGGTCGACGAACTCGCCGCCCACGCCGCGGGCAAGGCGCTCGCCGCGGCCGGTCTCGGCCCCGACGACATCGACCTGGTCCTCGTCGCCACCTCCACGGCGATCGACCGCTCGCCCAACACCGCGGCCCGTGTCGCCGCCCGGCTCGGCATGGGCTCGCCCGCCACCATGGACCTCAACGTGGTCTGCGCGGGCTTCACCCACGCCCTCGCCACCGCCGACCACGCCATCCGTGCGGGCGGCGCCCGGCGCGCCCTGGTCATCGGCGCCGACAAGATGACCGAGATCGCCGACTGGACCGACCGCACCACCTGCGTGCTCGTCGGCGACGGCGCGGGCGCGGCGGTGGTCGAGGCCGTGGAGGACGGCGCAGAGCCCGGCATCGGGCCCGTGCTCTGGGGTTCCGTGCCGGAGATGGGCCACGCCGTCCGTATCGAGGGCACCCCGCCGCGGTTCGCGCAGGAGGGCCAGACCGTCTACCGCTGGGCCACCCAGCAGCTGCCCGCCCTCGCCCGCCAGGTGTGCGAGCGGTCCGGGCTCGCGCCGGAGGAACTCGCCGGCGTCGTGCTGCACCAGGCCAACCTGCGGATCATCGAGCCGCTCGCCGCGAAGATCGGCGCGGTCAACGCGGTCGTCGCCCGTGACGTGGTCGATTCGGGCAACACCTCGGCCGCCTCGATCCCGCTGGCGCTCTCCAAGCTGGTCGAGCGCGGGGAGCTCCCGTCGGGCGCGCCCACCCTGCTCTTCGGCTTCGGCGGCAACCTCTCGTACGCGGGGCAGGTCGTCCGCCTTCCGTAGCCCGCTTTTCGCCTACGGCGTACGAGGGGGCCGCGATGTCCGCAGGACTGCCGCAGGGGGCCGTGCCCGGGCCGGAGCGCCCGACCCGGCCGCGCGACCGGGTCGACGAGGCGCTGCTCGAACTGGTCACGACCCGCGCCCCGCGTCCCGGCAGTATCTGGTCGAGAGCGAACGGGTCGGACACCTCGGGTTCTCCCGTCAGCCGGTCTCGTGGACGAAGGCTCCCTCTGCGGGCCGGAGGGCGACCCGGCCTCCGGTTTCAGCCGCTGGAGTGCCTCGCGCGACCGACGGGGAGGCCGGCCAACCGCTCTCCGTGCGTACGCTCCTGGAGGCGGAGACCACCCGGCCCGCCGCCGTGAACTCCGGCTCGGCCGGGATCGCCGCCCTGGAGGAACTCTGCGCGAAGGACGAGCGGGGCCGTGGCCCCGTTCGGCGGAGCCCGGTGGCGGCGCGCCCGGGGCCGCCCTAGCTTCGGACGGGGCGAGGGACATCACCCGCCGTACGCGGCAACGGGCCGCCGGGCGTTCCTCGTGTGATCTGGAGGATCGCCATGCGCGCGATACGTGTTGCCTCCGCGGCCCTGCTCGCCACGGCCGCCCTGTCGCTCGGGGCGCCGACGGCAGCCCTGGCCGACGAGGGGGAAGGAAGCGACATGCCGCCGAGCGTGGGCGCGCAGGTCGGCGGTGCGGAGGGCGACCCGACGGACGCCGACGGCGCTCAGGTGGACCCCGTGGACCCGGTCGACCCCCTGGGGGTCGGCGCGTCCGGCGACGCCGTCCCGACGACCGACGGCACCGCGAGCGACGTCACGTCCTTCGGCTTCTCCGTCACGCCCGCGACCGTCGCCCCCGGCGGCTCGGTCACCCTCACGTCCGACGGCTGCGAAGCTCCTTCCGTGGCCGTCTCCTCCGGTGTCTTCGACACCGTCACGCTCACCGAGGGCCGGGCGGGCACCGCCACCATCGACGTCGAGGCCAAGATCGCCGCGGAGTACCAGGTGACCTTCGACTGCAAGGGAGAGAAGGGCACCACCCCTCTCGTCATCGCCGCCGATTCCAGCGGTCACTCCACGGGCGGCCATGACACCGGCGCGCACAAGGGCGTCAAGGCCGGCTTCGGCGGCGGCGCCGGAGAGCTCGGCGCCACGGAGGTGGTCATCGGCACGGCGCTGATCGCGGGCGCGCTGGGCGGCGGCGGTGTGCTCCTGACCCGCCGTCGCGGAGCCGACGACCTCGCCTGATACGGCTCCTTCCGCCCCGGGGTGACGAGGTCCGGGGCGGGGGAGCGCCGTCTACGTACACCGGGAGTGCGGATCGTGCACGGGTCGAGCGGACTGTCCAGGCGCGGCGCCTGGGGCGTCGTCGCCGTCGTCCTGCTCGTGGGCGTCCATCTGGTCCGGGGCGGTACGGAGGAGTGGCGCGCCGGGCGCCCCCCGCAGCCGCTCGCCGCCGCGGCCCCGGAGCACGCCGCCGCCCTCGCTCCCGCGCCGGGTCCCGGCGCACTCTCCGCCTCCCGTCCCCTGCGCGTCCGCGTGCCCGGTGTCCGTATCGACGCGCGCGTGACGCCGGTCGGACTCGACACCGAGGGCTGGATCGACACGCCGCCCGGGCACGAGACCAACCTCGCCGGCTGGTTCACGGGCGCCGTCACCCCCGGCGAGAAGGGCACGGCGGTCGTCGTCGGCCATGTCGACACCCCGGAAGGACCGGGCGTCTTCTACGAGCTGGGAGCGCTGGCCAAGGGCCAACGCGTCGAGATCGCCCGCCAGGACGGCCGGACCGCCGTGTTCTCCGTGTACGGGATCGAAGTCGTCCCGAAGGAGCGCTTCCCGGCCGAGCGGATCTACCGGGGTGGTGCCCACCCCGAGCTGCGCCTCCTCACCTGCGGCGGCGGCTTCTCCCGGCAGAAGGGGTACGACGGCAACGTCGTCGTCTCCGCCCGCCTCGTCGAGGTCCGCTGACCCCTGCGCCGGAAGGGGCGCCCGCGCGGCGCCTTCGTGGGCGGCGAGTCGCTCGTCGAGGCCGTCACCGAAGCCCGATGGCGAGCGGCTCCCCGGCGACTTCCCCGACCGTCATCTGATGCCCCGGCCGCCGCCCGATCACCCGATTCCCTGGCGGTCGCCCTCCAGCGCGAACGCGCGGTCGGCTGCCTCCGGCGCCGTACGCTCCACCAGCTGAGTCAACAGCGTGCGGTGCCGGACCAGCGGATCCCGGCGCCCGTCCGGCACCAGCGAGAGCAGATCGTCGATCCCCGCCAGCATGCGTCGCGACACCTGGGGACTGCCCGGCGCGCAGCCCCGGATCTCGGTGAGACCGAGATCGACCAGATCCGTCCAGTCCGGTACGTCCTGCACCAGCCGGATCGTGCCCTTACGGTCGCGGTGGTGGACGGCGCCCAGCGGCCGGTCCGCCACCGCCGCCAGGATCTGGGTGATCCGGTCGAGACACTGCACCGCCGTCGTCGGGTCGTTGACGGCGGGGGAGAGGGCCCGCAGCCCGATGTCAGCGAGCTGCCGGAGGCCGAAGCCGAGGTCCTGGTGGAACGTCCGCTCGACCCCGATCGAGACGGCCGCCCCGATCCGGCGGGGCACCGTTCCGCCGTGCACGGCCAGGATCGGCGTCCCCGGCACCACGAAGTCCCCGATCCGCGGCAGCACGCGCAGCACCACGCCGTGACGCTCGGCGATGCGCACGAGCAGCGCGACGTTCACATCCCGCAGCACCCCGGCGCGCCCCCGGTGCGGGACGTGGACGGTCGCCTCGCCGAGGTCGGCGAGTTCACCCACGTGCCACGGTTGTTTGGCGAGGACGCCGAACGACTCCCGGGTGATCAGGTCCACCACGTGCCCCACCCGCATCAGCCGCAGCGTCGAGTTCACGTACGCCACGAAGAGCAGCAGGCTCAGCGCGACCATGAGCAGGGTCAGCAGCGATGACACGAGCGGCACGGTCGACACGTACCGCGGATCGGTCTCGCTGTCGTAGGAGGTGAGCACGAGCAGCGAGAGCGCGAACGTCGCCAGGAAGACGGAGAAGGCCGCCTTGGTGATGCGGCTCCGGATGAAGATCCGGACGATCCGGGGGCTGAACTGGCCGCTGGCCATCTGGACGGCCACCAGCGAGATGGAGAAGACGACACCGATGAAGGTCATCATCGCGGAGCTGATCGTCGTCACGATCGTCTGGGCGTCCTGGACGATCCCGATCAGCTCGCTGACCTCGGCGTACGCCCGCTCCTCCTGCAGGAACCCGATGATGGCGGAGTCCACGGCGGAGGCGATCAGCCACAGCACGAAGATGCCGACCAGCGCGACGACCGGGGCGAACCAGAAGGTGTCCCGCAGATGCTCCCGCATGGGCGACAGCATCCGGGGCCTGCGGTACGTGGTCCCGCGGCGGGGCGCCTCGCCGTCTTCGAAGAGGTTGCTCACCCAGCGCAGGCTAGGCGGCCGGGACGGCGACTCCCCGTATGCGTACCACGACACTCTGTGCGTCGATCCGACGCGCCCGTGCCGATCAAGGACCCCAAGGCCGCCGCACCTCACTGACCACGGGAAACGTGGGTGAAAGGCACCTGAAACCCCTGGTAGAGTTATCCATGTCGCCGCGGGGAACACCCCGAGACGACACAACACCTGGTCCGGGTGGCGGAATGGCAGACGCGCTAGCTTGAGGTGCTAGTGCCCTTTATCGGGCGTGGGGGTTCAAGTCCCCCCTCGGACACACATCGGAGACGGCCCCAGTTCAACTGGGGCCGTTTCCGCGTTTCCGCCCTGAGGAGCGTCCCGGCCCAGACCCGACCCGGTCCCGAGACCGGGAGCGTCCGTTCCTGGAGGCGACGCCGACCGTCTGGGGCCGACGGCCGGCTCACGCCCTGCCACGGCACCGGCTACGACTGCCACGGCACCGGCTACGCCTTCCGTGCCATCACCAGCCGGCACCTCGGGCTGCCGTCCTCCTGGCGGCCCAGGGTCTCCAGTGCCTGTGTCTCCACCGTGAAGCCCGCTCGCGTCAGGCGGTCCCGGACGTCCGCGAGGCGGAACGTGCGGTAGTACATGACGAAGGGGGGCCGCCACAGCGCGTTCCGTACGCGCATGGCCGCGTCGAAGCCCAGCAGCGTCCAGTACGGGAGTGAGCCGACGCGGGGCGGTGCCGGGAGGGGGAAGGCGAGAAGGCCGCCCGGGCGGAGGGACGCGTGGGCCTGGCGGAAGAGGGTGAGCTGGTCCTTCGGGACGAAGTGGCCGAAGGCGCCGAAGCTGACCGCCAGGTCGAACGCGGGCGTGAAGGGGAGCGAGAGCACGTCCGCGCGGATCAGGGTGGCCTTGGGGTGCGCCCGGTTGGCCTCCGTCAGCATGCCCGCGCTGAAGTCGACGCCGGTGACCCGGCCGCCCGCGCACAGCGATCGCAGGACGGAGAGACCCGCGCCCGTGCCGCAGCAGAGGTCGAGGCCCGCGTCGAAGGGGCCGAGGGGGCGCAGCGCGTCCGTCACCGCCGAGAGCACCGGGTCCGGCGTGCGGAACGGCGTCGCGTCGAACTTCGTCGCCAGCAGGTCGTAGCCGTGCTCCACCGAGGAGAGGGCCTGGACGGTCAGCTCACGGACGGTCGGGCCCTGAGGGGTGAACATGCCCCGACACTACGCCGTCCTCCGCCGTGTGCAGGGCGGTCCAGGAGGGCGCGATCCCGGTCAGCTGGCAGGTCAGCAGATACAGGGGGATGGGCGGGGTGTACGGAGAGGTGCCGTCGGGGTGGTGGATCAGACGGGCGCGGCGGTCGGGGACCTCCGCGCCGGGGGCGTAGCAGGACGGCAGCGGCCAGCTCACGTCCAGGTCGGAGCCGGTCGGGACCAGCCACCACCACCAGTCCGTGTCCGCGTAGACACAGCCCTTGGCGGGGAGCCGGGACAGGATCCGGAAGCCGTAGCGCGCCGGCACGCCCACCGCGTCGCAGCCCAGCGTCGTACGGAATTCCCGCGGGACCACCAGGCGCGTCGACGCCGCCGTGCCGAGCGCCGCGTCGATGGACGAGCCGGCCGAGGAGCCGGCCGATGAGCCGGTCGTCTCCGAGGTCCGGCGTGATCTCGGCGTCAGAAGGGTCGCCATCGACCTCAGCACGTGTACCCCATGCCGTGGGCCAGCTCGGCCCAGACGATCCGTGCCGTGCCGTGCCCCGTGCTGTCGGCCCCCCATGCGTGGGACAGCGCCTCCACGAGCACCAGTCCGCGGCCGCGCTCCTCTTCGCCGCAGTCCCGGATCCGGGGGTCTCCCAGGCCGCCCTCGTCCCGTACCGCTATGCGCAACTGCTCTTCCCCTTCGCGCAGTTCACAGACCACTTGGCTGCTCGCGGTGTGCACGACCGCGTTGGTGACCAGCTCGGAGACGATCAGCGTCACCGTTTCACGTATGTCGGGGGCGCATCCCCAGAGGATGAGCCGCTCCTCCGCCAGTCTGCGGGCGCGCGAGACGGATTCCGTGCGGGCGGGCAGTTCGAAGGCGAACCGTCGGACGTCGTGACGGAGAGCATCGGTGCGTGGGCGCTGCTGCATGACGCGGGGGCCCATAAGGCCTGAGGGAAGCGCGTTACCAGAAGCCACGACCGGTTCCTCACAACAGTGGGTAAGCAGCGCCGCGATCCGCCTCCCCCGAGGCGGGCGCGCGGCAGCAGCGCGTACTGGTTCACCGGAATACTTTGCTCCCGATGCGGACACTTGGCAAGGGGCACTCTGGAAATTGCAGAGTGCGGTGTTCTCTCTGGCCGTGTTCGTGGCACACTCAGGCGAAACAGCGCGTCGGGGAGGTCTGAGAGTGAGCGAGCCGCGGTCCGCCCCCACGGTGGGACAGGTCGTTCTCGGCAAGCGTCTGCAGGATCTGCGCGAGCGGGCCGGCCTGAAGCGCGAGGAGGCCGCGAGGATCCTCCGTGTCGCCCCGGCCACCATCCGCCGCATGGAGACCGCGGAAGTCGCGCTGAAGATCCCGTACGTACAGCTCCTGCTGAAGGCGTACGGCATCACGGACTCCGAGGCCGAGGCGTTCGTCGCCCTCACCGAGGAGGCCAACCTTCCCGGCTGGTGGCAGCGGTTCCACGACGTGCTGCCCGGCTGGTTCTCCATGTACGTCAGCCTGGAGGGGGCCGCGAGCCTCATCCGGGAGTACGAGCCCCAGTTCGTCCCCGGTCTGCTGCAGACCGAGGGGTACGCCCGCGCCATTCTGCGCAGCGGGGCGGTCGGCGGCAGCAACGCCGAGGAGATCGAACGCCATGTAGCCCTGCGGATGGAGCGTCAGTCCCTGCTGACCAGGGAGGACGCCCCGAAGTTCTGGGTGATCATGGACGAGACGGTCTTCCGCCGACCGGTCGGCGACGGGCCCGAAGCGATGCGCGACCAGCTCGACCGGCTGCTCGAAGCGTCCGAGCTGCCGAACGTCACCCTGCAGATCGCGGAGTTCTCGTCCGGCCATCACCCCGGCACCTACGGACCGTTCGTCCTCTTCCGCTTCGCCGTGCCCGAACTCCCGGACATGGTCTACAGCGAGTACCTCACGGGCGCCGTCTACCTCGACGCGCGCCCGGAGGTGGCCTCCCATCTCGAGGTCATGGACCGAATGGCGGCCCAGGCCGCGACTGCGCAACGTACGAAGGAGATCCTCCGGGGTCTCCGCAAGGAGCTGTGAATGGATCGCATATACAACGGCATGCCCGCCGCGGATCTCGGTGCCGAGGGATGGCACAAGCCGTGGAGCGGCGGCAACGGGGGCAACTGCGTGGAGGCCATGAAGCTGGCCGACGGCAGGGTCGCCGTGCGACAGTCCGCAGACCCTGAGGGACCCGCGCTCATCTACACCCACGGCGAGATCGCCGCGTTCATCCAGGGGGCGAAATCCGGTCAGGCCGACTTTCTGCTCACCTGACCCCTTCCGTCGTCCCCCTACCGTCGCGTAACTCTTGCTGCAGTGCCAGTAGTTCCACTCCCGGACCAGGAGCCACGATGACCCAGGACCCCGCAGCCATACGGATCGACACCAGCAAGCCGCACCCGGCGCGGATGTACGACTGGTTCCTGGGCGGCAAGGACAACTACCCCGTCGACGAGGAGATGGCCAGGCAGCTCCTGACCGTGGACGCCCGCGGCCGGGACATGGCGCGGGTCAACCGGGCCTTCATGCACCGTGCGATCCGCTGGCTGAGTGCCGACGGTGTACGCCAGTACCTGGACATCGGCACCGGCATCCCGACCGAGCCGAACCTGCACCAGATCGCGCAGGAGGCCGCGCCCGAGTCGCGGATCGTCTACTGCGACA
Organism: Streptomyces sp. NPDC057271; assembly: GCF_042668715.1. NCBI lineage: Bacteria > Bacillati > Actinomycetota > Actinomycetes > Kitasatosporales > Streptomycetaceae > Streptomyces > Streptomyces sp. NPDC057271. Next base: position 19,175 of record NZ_JBHUYJ010000025.1, on the reverse strand, counting down.
ACGACCCGATCGTGCTCGCGCACGCGGCCGCGCTGCTGCGCTCGACGCCCGAAGGGGCGACCGAGTACATCCAGGCGGACGCTCGTGACCCCGAGGTCATCCTGGAAAGGGCCGGAAAGGTCCTTGATTTCGATCAGCCCATAGCCCTGTCGATGCTCGCTCTGCTCCACTTCGTCGGGGACGAGGACGGGGCGTCCGACCTGGTCCGCAAGCTCGTCGACCAGCTGGCGCCGGGCAGCTACCTCGTGCTCTCGCACGTCACCGGGGACTTCGACCCGGAGGGTGCGGCGAAGGCCGTCGGCATGTACAAGGCCCGCGGGCTGACGCTGCGACCGCGTTCGCGCGACGAGCTGGCCGCCTTCTTCGACGGTATGGAACTCGTCGAGCCCGGGGTCACGCTCACCGCCGAGTGGCATCCGGAGCTGGGCGAGGTCGTCCCGGTCCAGGGCGACGACCCGATCCCGGGCTGGGCCGCCGTCGGCCGCAAGGTCTGACGGGGCCCGCTGTACGCGTCGGGGCCCGCCGTGCGAGATGGGGCCCGCTGTACGAGACCGAGCCCGCCGTACGTGCGAAGGCCCGCGGACCGGAAGGGTCCGCGGGCCTTCGCACGCCCATCGTGGGCCGCGCCCGTCCGTCGACGCAGCCCGCTCGGAGCCGCCGAAGCCCGCTCGGAGTCGCCCGGTCGCCTCGCCCCGTCAGCCGCGCGGCTTGACCAGCGTCACCAGGAACGACTTCGCCCTGCTCACATTGCCTGCCGCGTCGATCGTCCGGTACTCGACCGTGTGGGTGCCGTAGTCCGGCGTCGCGTCGTCCCACGGCACCGCCCGGCTGCGGCCAAGCTTTCCGTAGACGAGGCCGTCGACGACCGTGCCGGCCGGTGAGAAGCGGAACGGTGCCCCGGCGTCGGTCGGCCATCCGTAGTACGTGTACCAGCCGTCGCCGTCCACCTGGAACTGGCTCACCACGGCGCCCGGTTGATCGTCACGTGCCGTCAGCCTCATCGTGAACTCGCCGTCGTAGACATACTCGACCGGACGGCCGGGCCGGTTCACCGTGCGCAGGGGTTCGGACAGTTCGTACGTCGCCGTCGCCGGGCGGGCGTCCACCGTCCACCTCAACTCGGCGTCCGTGCCCGGGATCCCGGCCGTCAGCGTGTGGGTGCCGGGCGACAGACGCAGAGAACGCAGGTCCAGATCACGGTCGTTGCCCGGGTTCGCGACCTGCCGGCCGTCGAGGCGCCACCGGACGGGAGGCGTCCGGCGGGTCGGGTGCGTGGTGTCGGCGTGGACCACCGAGCGGGCGCCGACCGGGGACGTCGTCGGCGTGTGGCCGGTGAAGGCCGGGGCGACATTCCCCTCCGGGGTGGTCAGGGAGCGGTCGACCGTCCAGCTCACCGTTCGGGTCAGCGCTGTCGAGCCGCGTACCGCCGGGTCGCGTACGAAGGGTGTCGGGTCGCTGACCGTCGCCGTCAGGGTGTGGGCTCCGGGAGAGAGGGAGAGCGAACGCAGGTCGACCGTACGGGCGTTGCGGGTGGGGAGCGTCCGGCCGTCCAGTCGCCACACCACGTCGAGCTCCCCGCCGAGCGGATGCAGGGTGTCGACCCACACCGTCCGATCGGCCCCGATCGGACGTGAGTTGCCCGTGTGTCCCTGGACGAGGTTCACCTTCGCCGAGATCGCCTTCACCATGACCTCGCGCTCGACCTGGTCGAAGGCGTAACCGAGCGTCTTCATGATCGAGTGCCTGCTCGGCCGCCACACGCCCTTCGTGCTGTACAGCCCGCCTTCGTGCCGGCCGATGACACCGCCCGCCTCGCTCGGCTCGCCCAGCCAGCGCCACCACTTGGCGCGCTGCTCTCGCATCCGCTCCTCGGTCAGCAGGGTGTGGTGCGCCGACGAGGGCTCGGTCCCCTCGTAGGTGCCGCCGGCGACGCCGCGCGCGTAGTAGTCGTACTCGTCCTGGAGTCCGCCCAGGGAGTGGCCGATCTCGTGCGGGGTGATCAGCGAGGAGAGCGCGTTCCCGCCGGACGCCGTTGCGTAGCTGCCGCCCGCACCCCCGTAGGTGTCGCTGTTCGCGAGGGCGACGATCTGGCGGTTGGCGGGGCTCGTGCCGGGGACGAGACCGGCGAACGCGGCCGCCTTCGCGCTGTCGACGGTCAGCAGCCGCTGCACGCTGTCCGGATCGCAGCCGCCCCAGAAGCCCATGTCGAGCGGAGTGTCGCGCCGGGGCGCGTCGAGCCCCGGATCGCAGTCGACCCCGGACTCCTGCGAAGGTACCTCCACCGCCCAGACGTTGACGTACGAGCGATAGGAGGCGAACGGCTCGATGCTCCACAACACGCTCAGGTGGGTGTCGACGTCCGCCCGGAACTCGGCCGACTCCTCGGCGGTGTAGCCGTCGCCCATGACCACCAGGTTGAACCGTCTGTCGGCGGGGCCGGTGAGCTGGACGGGGACGACGTTCGCCGCGGCGAGGGCGGTGTCGGTGGGCGCGGCGGACTCGGCGACCGCCGGTCCGGTGCCCACCAGTCCGGCGGTCAGCAGACAGCTCGCGACGAGACGGACCGTCGCCCTTCGAAAGCGCGTGCCAGGTTCCATGGGGCGCGAGCGTAGGCCGCGCCCCCTGTGGCGTAAAGATGTTCGCCGGACAGTCGTCCGGACGCCGGATCAGCGTCGCAGGTACGCCAGCTCCGCGTGCTCGGCGGTGTAGCCGTCGACGAGCCGGCGCGCCACCGACACCGAGTCGACCAGGGGGTGCAGGGCGAACGCCTTCACCGCCGTGGCCCGTGATCCGCTCGCCGCCGCCGCGAGCACCTCGCGCTCGACCGCCTTGACCGCCGTGACCAGGCCCACCGCGTGGTACGGCAGGGGCGCCACGGAGACCGGATGGGCGCCGGCCGCGTCCACGAAGCATGGCACCTCGATCACCGCGTCCGCGTCGAGGACCGAAAGGGTCGTGCCGTTACGGACGTTGAGGATGAGCGTGGCCCGTTCGTTGCGCGCGATCGCCCGCATCAGCGCCAGGGCCACCTTCTCGTACCCGCCCGACTCCAGGTCCTCCTCGTCCCGCTCGCCGATTCCCGCCGCCTCCCGGTTGGCGGCCATGTAGGTCGCCTCGCGGTCGGCGAGCGTGCGGTGCCAGGTGGCCAGCGGAGGCGTGTCGGGCTTGCCCATCTCCGTGTAGAAACCGGCCTGTTGGTCGCGGAGATAGGCGCCCCGCGTCCGTTCGGCCTGCTGGTAGGCGCGCACGGCCTCACGGTTGAAGTAGTAATAGTGGAGGTACTCGTTGGGGATCGCGCCCAGCGCGCGCAGCCACTCCGGGCCGAAGAGCCGTCCCTCCTCGAAGGAGCCGAGGGCCTCCTCGTCCGCGAGCAGCCGGGGCAGCTCGTCCCGTCCGCCGACCCGCAGACCCCGCAGCCAGCCGAGGTGGTTGAGACCCACGTAGTCGATCCAGGCCTCGGCCGGGTCCGCGCCCAGGATCCGGGCCACCCGGCGGCCGAGCCCGACGGGGGAGTCACAGATGCCGACGACCCGGTCGCCGAGGATCCGGGACATCGCCTCCGTCACCAGGCCGGCGGGGTTGGTGAAGTTGATGACCCAGGCGCCCGGGGCGAGTACGGAGATCCGCCGGGCGATGTGCTCCGCGACCGGCACGGTCCGCAGCCCGTACGCGACACCGCCCGCGCCGACCGTCTCCTGACCGAGGACCCCTTCGGCGAGGGCGATCCGCTCGTCGGCCGCCCGGCCCTCCAGGCCGCCGACCCGGATCGCCGAGAAGACGAAGTCCGCCCCCCGCAGCGCCTCGTCCAGATCCTTCGTCGCCGTCACCTCCGGTGCGTCCGGCACACCAGCCGCCTGCTCGGCGAGGACCCGGGCGATCGCCGAGAGCCGACCGCCGTCGAGATCGTGGAGCGTCACACGGGTGACCCGCCCCTCGGCGTGGTCGCCGAGCAGCGCGCCGTACACCAGGGGGACCCGGAATCCGCCGCCTCCGAGAATCGTCAGTTTCATGGTCGTACGCTACTGCGATGCACGTATTGAGCAGCCGGATTCTGCTCCGGCCGTCCGACCCCGAGGCCTCCCGGCGCTTCTACGGAGAGCTGCTCGGGCTCCCGGTGTACCGCGAGTTCGGCACCGGACCCGACCGGGGCACCGTCTACTTCCTCGGCGGCGGCTTCCTGGAGATCTCCGGGCGCGCCGCCCCGACCGAGCCCCAGCCACGGCTGCGGCTCTGGCTCCAGACGGCGGATGTGCGGGCGGCGCACCGGGAGCTCGTGGACCGGGGCGTCGAGATCCGGCGCGAGCCGCTGACCGAGCCCTGGGGACTGGTCGAGATGTGGATCGCGGACCCCGACGGCGTGGAGATCGTCGTCGTCGAGGTCCCCGAGGACCATCCACTGCGCTACCGCCCCTGAGCGGCGCGCCGGATCACCCCACGTCCAGGGCGTTGCGCAGACCGAGCCGGTACCGCAGCCGGTCGTGCCGCTTGAGCGCCTCCATCTCGGGCGCGCGGAACAGGGGCTCCACCGTGCAGCGCGCCGCCGTCGAACCCGTACGGTCGAGCAGCGCGTTGACGGCCTGCCGGGCCGAGGCGTTGGCCCCCTCCATGGTCGCCAGGTCGATGTCGACGGCCACGTAGTCGCCGGCCAGATAGAAGTTCGGCACCCTCGTGGCGGCCTGCGGACGGTTGTGGAAGGTGCCGACGGGGTGGATGAGGAGCTGGTCGTCGTTGGTCGGGTTCGGCGTGCCCAGACCGTCCACGCCCGGGTCCAGGAACCACGAGTGCAGGGCGCCGTCCTTCAGCACCGTACGGCCCGTGTCGTTGAACGCGGCCTTGAGCTGCGCCCACACCTCCCGCGCGACTTCCGTAGGGGTGCACTGCTTGGCGGTCCTGCCGTACAGGACGCCGGGCACGTCCCACTCCGAGACGTCCACCGACAGACAGTCCACGACCGAGCCGTCGCCGTAGTCCGTGGGGAAGTCACGGGTCGGCCAGTGCTGTGCCTGCTGGATGCAGGTCAGGGACCAGGGGGAGTCGATCAGGTTGGCGTGCCCGGCGAGCAGCGGCGCACGCTCGGTCAGATAGAACTGGATGCCCGTCATCCAGTCCGTCTCCAGTCTGTCGCACCGGGCCAGTTGCGGATCGGCCGCCCGCAGCGCGGCGCCCCAGGTCCGCCGGGCGTGCTCCACCGGCATGGCGGAGACGTAGTGGTCGGCCGTCACCGAACGCCGCTCGCCGTCCGGGTCCTCGATCACGGCGGCGGAGATCCTGCCGCCCTCGGAGTCGTACGCCATCTCCCGTACGGTCCAGCCGACGCGGAACTCCACGCCGAGGCCGGTCAGATGAGTGACCCACGGGTCGATCCAGGCCTCGTTGGTGGGCAGGTCGAGAATCCGGTCGAGGGGGCCGTCCGCGCCGCGCCCGAGGGCGTTGAAGGCGAAGGCCTCAAGCAGTGTGGCGACCGTACGGGTACTGGCCTCCTCCGCCTTGGTGGCCACGATGTTGCGGGTGAGCCCGACGGCGAGGATCCGCTGGTAGTCGTAGCTCATCCGGTCGGCCCGCAGGAAGTCCCACCAGGGGGTGGCCTCCCAGGTTCCGTTCCGCCGCTCGTCGCAGCTGGTGAGGAAGACCAGGAAGCGGTTGACGAAGTAGGCGGCTTCGTGGAGCGGGATGGACCGGGCGGTGTCCAGGAGCGCGGTCAGGGCCCGGCGGATCTCGTCGAGGGTCAGCTCGGCGGGCCGGTGACCGGGCCAGGGGAGCGGGATACGGAGGTCCTCGCGGCCGGTGCGGGAGAAGGACATCTCGGCCGGAGCGACGAGGTTGTCCCAGACGCCGTTGGCGTTTCCGGGGAAGGGGATGCGCCGCATCGTGTCCGGGAGGTTGTGGTAGATCCCGGGGATGAAACGGAAACCGTGCTCGGCGGGGAGCGGCCGCCGTCCGCCGCGCGCGCTCTCGGGCACGTCCATCGAGCGGGCCTTGCCGCCGAGCGCCCGGCGCTCGTAGACGGTGACGCGGAAGCCGCGTTCGGCCAGTTCGTGGGCGGCGGTCAGCCCGGCGACGCCGCCGCCGAGTACCGCGACGGACGGCGGTGCGGCCGGATGGGACACGGGCACGGCTGCCGCCCGGGCCGGTGCGGCACCGACGGTGGCCGTGGCGGTGGCCGCGGTGACGGCGGCGGCCGTGGTCACGAAGGTGCGTCGCGAGGTACCCGTACGGTTCATGCCCCAGCCCCTTTGGCTTACCGGCGGTAACGGTCACGTCCGGCGCAGGAGCATAAGGGCCTCCCCCTGCTCCCGGAAGCATCGTGCGGGCCACACCACGCACATGGCGCGATCCCGCCCCTCCAAGCGCGCGACAATGACGTCATGTCCCGACGCACCACCCGCCCCAAGCGGCGCCCCGCCACGCCCTCCGCTCCCTCCGCGCCCGCCGTCACCGCGGGTTCGCCGTGCCCCTGCGGCCTGCCCGCGGCGTACGGCGAGTGCTGCGGACGCTTCCACTCCGGGCCCGCCACCGCGCCGACCGCCGAGCTGCTGATGCGTTCCCGCTACAGCGCCTTCGTCGTGCGCGACGCCGGGTATCTGCTGCGGACCTGGGCCCCGGAGACCCGCCCCGGTGAGGTCGACTTCGACCCCTCGATGCGCTGGGCGGGGCTGGAGATCCGTGACACCGCCGACGGCACGGCCTTCCACCAGTCCGGGACGGTCACCTTCGTCGCCCGCTACACCCACGGCGTCGAGGCAGCCGGCTCGCTCCATGAACGCAGCCGCTTCCGGCGCCACGAAGGCGCCTGGGTGTACGTGGACGGCGACTTCATCGACGAGCCCTGAAACGGGCCGCCGGACCGCTGGACCGCCGGACTGTCGGCTCGCGTACCGCCGGACTGCCGGACTGCCGGACTGCCGGCTCGCGTACCGCCGGACTGCTGGGCTCGCGTAGCGCCGGGTCGCGTACCGCCGGACCGCCGGGCCGCCGAACCGCCGGGCTGCGGACCGCCGGACCGCCGGCTCGCGTACCGCCGGACGGTCCGAGCGTCCGGCTGCGGCCCCTGGGTCTCAGGACGTGACGCCCACCGGCTCCCGGTCGCGTCGCGGCAGGCCCTGGGCCAGGTCCTCCGCGATCAGCTTCTTCGTGATCGCGTCCGTCGCGGCCCTGAGTTCCGGGCCGCTCGGCCGCCCGGTCTCCCGCTCGACCTGGTCGCTGAGCCAGTCCCCCCAGGCGTGGGTGATGACCTCTGCCTCCCGCCGCCCCGCCGGGGTGTGGGAGAGGAGCGAGCCGTCCCGGGTCAGGAACCCTTCGTCGACCAGGCGGTCGAAGACCGGCAGCAGGACCTCCGGCGGGACCCGCCGTCCGGCGGAGATCAGGCCGAGACTGGCGTGGCCGACCGTACGGGTGAAGAGCTCCACCTGCATCACCGCCCACGCGCCCGCCGTGTCGAGCCGGGTGTCCGAGCCGGAGACGATCCGTCGCGCGGTCGCCAGATCCGTCTTCTGCAGGATCCTTCCGACGGTGAGTTCGAGCAGCTTCGCCGAGTCGCCCGACGTGGTCGGAGACCCGAAGCCCTCGCCCATGTCGGGCGCCGAGGCGCGGGCCGTGTCCCGGAGCGCGACCTGTTTGAGGAAGAGCGCCACGACGAAGCCGATCGCCGCGACCGGCACGGTCCAGAGGAAGACCGTGTGCAGGGTGTCCGCGTATGCCTGGACGATCGGCGCCGCCACGTCTTCCGGCAGCCCGTGCACCCCGTCCGGGCTCTGTGAGGCCGCCGCGATCGCGGCCGGGTCCATGGCCGGCCCGGCGATCGCGGCCGCCTCCTCGACCCCCTGGGCCAGGTTGGGCTTCAGCGAGTTGGCGTAGATCGTGCCGAAGACCGCCGTGCCGAAGGAGCTGCCGAGCGTACGGAAGAAGGTGACGCCCGAGGTGGCGGTGCCGAGGTCGGCGTAGTCCACCGTGTTCTGCACGGCGATGGTCAGTACCTGCATGCACAGACCGATGCCGGTGCCCAGCACGAACATGTACAGGGACTCCAGCCAGGCGCTGGTCCCGGTGTCCATCAGGGACAGGAGGAAGAGGCCGACGCCCATCACCGCACAGCCCACGATGGGGAAGATCCGGTACGTGCCCGTCTTGCTGACCACGTTGCCGCTGTAGATCGAGGCGATCAGCAGGCCGACGACCATCGGCAGCGTCCGGATGCCGGAGACGGTGGCCGAGTCCCCGTCCACGTACTGCAGATAGGACGGCAGGAAGGTCATCGAGCCGAGCATGGCGAAGCCGACGACGAAGCTCAGGACGGAGCAGACGGTGAACACCGGGTTGGCGAACAGCCGCATGGGCAGCATCGGTTCGGCGGCCCGGGTCTCCACCCAGCAGAACAGGGCGAGCGAGATCAGGCCGCCCACGAAGAGTCCGATGATGACGGGGGAGCCCCACGCGTACTCGTTCCCGCCCCAACTGGTGGCCAGGATCAGGGTACTGGAGCCGATCGCGACCAGCGCGATGCCCGTGTAGTCGATGACCGGCCTGCTCGCGGAGCGCACGGAGGGGATCGTGCGGGCAGCGGCGATCACGACCAGGATCGCGATCGGGACGTTGACGTAGAACGCCCAGCGCCAGGTCAGGTGGTCGGTGAAGAGCCCGCCGAGCAGCGGGCCGACGACGGTGGAGACGCCGAAGACCGCGCCGATCGCGCCCTGGTACTTCCCTCGGTCACGCAGCGGGATCACATCGGCGATGAGCGCCATGGAGGTGACCATCAGACCGCCGGCGCCGATGCCCTGCAGCCCCCGCCAGACGATCAGCAGGGTCATGTTGGTGGCGAGTCCGCAGAGGAACGAGCCGGTGATGAAGACGATCGCCGAGATCTGGAAGATCACCTTACGGCCGAACAGGTCACCGAACTTGCCGACCAGGACGGTGGCGACCGTCTCGGCCAGGAGGTACGAGGTGACCACCCAGGACATGTGGGCGGCGCCGCCGAGGTCCGAGACGATGGTGGGCAGGGCGGTGCCGACGATCGTCTGGTCGAGCGCGGCCAGCAGGACGCCGAGCATGATGGTGCCGAAGACGATGTTGCGGCGACGGCTGTCGAGCACGGGCGGCTCGACGGCCGGGGGCGCGGGGGCGGCGTCGCTGGTGGTCGTCACCCTCGCAGCCTCACACCGGGTGACGCGGCCCGCATGCGGGGGACGTCCGAACCGGTGCGGCGCCGGGTCCACGCCCCGAACGGGCTAGGTCGTGTCGTCGAAGTCCCGGCTGCCCGGCGGCGTCTGGCACGCACGCTCGCCGCGTTGTCGGTCGTCGGCGCAGCCCGCTGCGCTCTCCTCCCTCCGCCTTGCGATCGCACGCTCCCCCAAGCTCTCGGCTGCGCTCGAGCAGGGGGGACCCCCGTGACGCCGCCGGGCCCGCCCTTCGGGCGGACGACGCTACTTCGACGACCCTCCCTAAGGGGTGACCGGAAGCAGCGGGTGGTGCTTGGCCAGGATCTTGTTCGCCCGGGCGAGCGTGGACAGCGCGTGCTCCCGGTCCGCCCGGTCCTCCGCGCAGAGCGGCCCCCGGAAGCGCAGCACCTCGCGCGCCGCGCAGTCGGCGTCGACCTCCGCCTGCAGGACGTGCAGCGGCAGACAGGAACCGATCATGGCGGCCACACGGTCGGGGATCGGGACGGGTACGAGGGGCGAGGGCGAGGTGATCACGGGCCAGTCCTTGTGGGTACGGATGTCGGGGGCGGGGTCTCCCTCTCCATACGTACAGGATGGCGTTCCGGGTTCGGAGACGGGGATGTCTCCGTGAGGCAACGGCGTGTCCTCCGCTCGGCGAGGTGTGCGGACGGTCCCGGCCCGGCACCGGTACCCGCCCCACCGTGTCTCCCGGTGTTCCCGCAGGTGCGCGCGGCGGGGGAGGATCTTCCTTCTGAAACGACCTTCCGTATCGCTCGGTTGTGCACCGAACGTGGACTCGGGCCCGTGTGTGTGAGTGTGAAGCATCTCACTCCCGGCAGAGCGGACGGTCGTATGTGTGTCTCGTGTGGAGCCGGTGCGCGAGGGCGGTTGAAATCCGGTTACGGCCAAGTAAGTTGACTTGCCGGTAAGGCATCGGGCCCCGCACACTCCCGGCCCGCTCGCCGCGAACAGTGGCCATCTCATGGGCGTACGCAGGGACTTGAGGCAGGCCGGGAAGCACCCCGATCTGCGCGCCCGGTTCCCCGTCGAGCTCGTGCGCGGAGGACGGGGTCGTACGCGAGGACGGGGTCGTACGCGAGGCGCGCACGCCTCTCCCGGCCGGGCCTCCGCCAGGTTCCCGCGCTGCTCGCCGACGTCGCGGCGGAGATCGAGGCGCTGGACCGCTGACCGCTATGCCAGCACCTCGGAGAGGTCGTACGAGACCGGCTCCTCCAGCTGTGCGTACCCGCACGATTCCGGCGCGCGGTCCGGGCGCCACCGCTTGAACTGGGCGGTGTGCCGGAACCGGTCGCCCTCCATGTGGTCGTACCCCACCTCGCAGACCCGTTCCGGGCGCAGGGCCACCCAGGAGAGGTCCTTCTTGCCCGACCAGCGGCTCGGCGCGCCCGGGAGCCGTGCCCCCGCGTGTGCCGCCTCCTCCGCCCAGGCCGCCCAGGGGTGTCCGTCGGGCGGGTCCATCCGCAGCGGTTCCAGCTCGGTGATCAGCTCCTCGCGGCGTTTGGCGGTGAAGGCCGCGCAGACCCCGACGTGCTGGAGGGTGCCGCCGTCGTCGTACAGGCCGAGCAGCAGTGAGCCGACCACCGGCCCGCTCTTGTGGAAGCGGTAACCGGCCACGACCACGTCGGCCGTGCGTTCGTGCTTGACCTTGTACATCAGCCGGGCGTCCGGCCGGTACGGCAGGTCCAGCGGCTTGGCGATCACCCCGTCGAGGCCCGCCCCCTCGTACTGCTCGAACCAGCGCGCCGCCAGCTCCGGGTCCGTCGTCGCGGGCGCCAGATGCACCGGGGCGTCGATGCCGTGCAGCGCCTCCTCCAGTGCGGCCCGCCGGTCGGTGAGGGGCGTGTCGAGCAGTGAGTCGTCGCCGAGGGCGAGCAGGTCGAAGGCGATGAACCGGGCGGGAGTCTTCTCGGCCAGCATCCGCACACGGGAGTCGGCGGGGTGGATGCGCTCGGTGAGCCGGTCGAAGTCGAGCCGCCCGTCGTGCTCGATCACGATCTCGCCGTCGACCACGCACCGCTGCGGGAGCCGGGGGAGCAGGGCCTCGACGAGTTCCGGGAAGTAGCGGGTCAGCGGCTTCCCCGTGCGGCTGCCGATCACCAGCTCCGGGCCGTCGCGGTGCACGATGGCCCGGAAGCCGTCCCATTTCGCCTCGTACTGCATGCCCGGCGGAATTTTCTTCACGGCCTTGGCCAGCATCGGCTTCACGGGCGGCATCACCGGCAGATCCATGAGCCGATTGTCCGGTATGCGGGGAATGAGGGCGAGCTCTACGCTGACTCGCATGGCGACCAAGGCGGCAGCGGTGGAGCTGGAAGTCGGAGAGCGGACGGTACGCGTCTCCCATCCGGACAAGGTGTACTTCCCCGAACACGGCTACACCAAGCTCGACATGGTCAGCTACTACCTGGCCGTCGGCGACGGCATCACCCGCGCGCTGCGGAACCGGCCCACGACCCTGGAGCGTTACCCCGACGGGGTGACCGGCGAGTCCTTCTTCCAGAAGCGCGCTCCCAAGTACCTTCCGGAGTGGATCCCGACCGCCCACATCACCTTCCCCAGTGGCCGGTCCGCCGACGAGATGTGCCCGACCGAGCCTGCGGCCGTGATCTGGGCCGCCAACCTCGGCGCCATGACCTTCCACCCGTGGCCGGTACAGCGCGAGGACACCGACCACCCCGACGAACTGCGCATCGACCTCGACCCCCAGCCCGGTACCGACTACGCCGACGCCGTACGGGCCGCCCACGAACTGCGCGCCGTCCTGGACGAGCACGGGCTGCGCGGCTGGCCCAAGACCTCGGGCGGGCGCGGGCTGCACGTCTTCGTGCCGATCGAGCCGCAGTGGACCTTCACCCAGGTCCGCCGCGCCGCCATCGCCGTCGGCCGCGAGCTGGAGCGCCGGATGCCGGACCGGGTGACGATCAAGTGGTGGAAGGAGGAGCGCGGCGAGCGGATCTTCGTCGACTACAACCAGACCGCCCGCGACCGCACGATCGCCTCCGCCTACTCCGTACGCCCCCGCCCGCACGCCCCGGTCTCCGCACCGCTGAACTGGGACGAGATCGACGACGCGACACCGCGGGACTTCGACATCAGGACGATGCCGGCCCGGTACGCGGCGGTGGGCGACGTCCACGCCGACATGGACGACCACCGGTTCAGCCTGGAGAGCCTGCTCGAGCTGGCCCGCCGCGACGAGGCGGAGCACGGACTCGGCGACCTGCCGTACCCGCCGGAGTACCCGAAGATGCCGGGCGAACCGAAGCGGGTCCAGCCGAGCAGGGCGAAGAAGACGGACTGAGGAAGACCCACCGGCAAACCTGGCCCCGAGCGGTCCCGAGCCGGCCTCGAGCGGTCCCGAGCCGGCCCCGAGCGGCCCCGAGCCGGCCTCGAGCGGCCCGGAGAGGCCCTCTGACGGCCCTCGGCGCGGATCTCCGTACCCGCGCACGGGTGATCACGACTGGGCGGACGGCCCTGTTCCGCCGCGGGGCGACCCCGACCCCGCCCACCTGACCGCGCGCGGGCCCCATGGCCGGGGGAGACTCGGAGACGTCACCCACTCCCCGGGAGCTCCGAAGGAGCAGCGCCATGCTCACCACGCGCTACGTCAGCGGATCGCTGAACTGGATCGACCTCGGCACTCCGGACATCGATCGGGCGGCCGCCTTCTACCAGGGCGTCTTCGGCTGGGACTTCGTCTCCGCGGGGCCGGAGGCGGGTGGGTACGGGATGTTCCGCTCCGACGGCAGGACGGTCGCCGCCGGTATGCAGGTCGAGCCCGGGCAGGGCGGCCCGCCCGCCTGGACCGTGTACTTCCGGTCGGCGGACGCGGAGGCGACCGCCAAGGCGGTCCGGGCGGGCGGCGGAACGGTGCTGTTCGAGCCCATGGACGTCTTCGAGTTCGGCCGTATGGCCGTCTTCACCGACCCCGCGGGCGCGGGCTTCGCGACCTGGCAGCCCGGTACGTTCCAGGGCCTCGACCTCGTCGACGGGCCGAACTCCATGACCTGGGCCGAGCTCCACACCCCGGACGTGGACGCGGCCGTCGCCTTCTACCACTCCGTCTTCGGCCTGGAGAGCGCCGCGATGCCGATGCCGGAGGACACCGGCGCGTACCTCACGCTGTACCCGGCGGGCCTGGGGGAGGAGGGGATGTTCGGTGGCGTCGTCCCTCTGGACCTCGACCCCGTAGAGGCGGAGGGCGGCCCGGCCTGGCTGGTCTACTTCGAGGTCCCGGACACCGACGCGGCGGTGGCGGCGGCCGAGCGCCTCGGCGGCACCGTGCGACTCGCCCCGATGGAGCTGGAGGGCGTCGGCCGCATGGCGAAGCTCGCCGACCCGTTCGGCGCACGTTTCGCGGTGATCACGAGCGCCCCGCTCGAAGAGGCGGCGTGAAGCGGCGAGGCAGCGTGAGGCGCCGAGACGCCGGAAGCGGTCGAGCCGGCCGGAAGCGGCGTGGAAGTCTGCCCGGCGCGCCGCATTGATCGAACGTTGATGGACCGTTTACGGCCGAACGGCAGCGTATCGGCCATGCAGACCGACACCACCGTGATGACCGCCCCGGCCGCCCCCGACATGTCCTGGCAGGAGAACGCGCTGTGCGCCCAGGCCGGGCCCGAGTTCTTCTTCCCCGCCCCCGGCTCCTCGACCCGCGAGGCGAAGCAGCTGTGCGGGGCGTGCGAGGGCCGGGTGGCGTGCCTCCAGTACGCGCTGGAGCACGACGAACGGTTCGGGGTGTGGGGCGGCCTCTCGGAGAAGGAGCGGGGGCGGCTGAAGCACACGGAAGGCGCCCGCCGTCACCTGCGTCCCTGATCGGGACGCGGGTACCGGCGAGCGCCTGGGAGCGGGCGGGCCTCGCACGGGGCTGAGGGCCGAGAATGCCTGAGGGCCGAGAAGGCCCGGGGGCGGGTCGTGCCCACCCGGGGCGGGGCGGGTCAGCCCGCCGCGCGGGCCGCCATGCGCGCCTTGCGCGCCGCCAGCTTCTCGTCGAACTTCGAGGCCTCGCTGTCCAGGCCGTTCATGTAGAGCCCCAGCTCCTCCTGGGCCTTCAGGCCCTCCGGGCCGAGACCCTCGATCTGGAGCACCTTGAGGAAGCGCAGCACCGGCTGCAGCACGTCGTCGTGGTGGATGCGCATGTTGTAGATCTCGCCGATCGCCATCTGCGCCGCCGCCCGCTCGAACCCGGGCATGCCGTGTCCCGGCATCCGGAAGTTCACGACGACGTCCCGCACGGCCTGCATCGTCAGGTCGGGGGCGAGCTCGAAGGCCGCGCCCAGGAGGTTGCGGTAGAAGACCATGTGCAGGTTCTCGTCGGTGGCGATGCGCGCCAGCATCCGGTCGCAGACCGGGTCGCCCGACTGGTGGCCGGTGTTCCGGTGCGAGATGCGGGTCGCGAGCTCCTGGAAGGCGACGTACGCGACGGAGTGCAGCATCGAGTGCCGGTTGTCGGACTCGAAGCCCTCGCTCATGTGCGCCATCCGGAACTGCTCCAGCTTGTCCGGGTCCACGGCGCGCGAGGCCAACAGATAGTCGCGCATCACGATGCCGTGGCGGCCCTCCTCCGCGGTCCAGCGGTGCACCCAGGTGCCCCACGCGCCGTCCCGCCCGAAGAGGGTGGCGATCTCGTGGTGGTAGCTGGGCAGGTTGTCCTCGGTGAGCAGGTTCACCACGAGGGCGATCTTGCCGACCTCGGTCACCTTGGACTGGGACGGGTCCCAGGCCTCGCCGTCCTCGAAGAAGCCCGGGAAGTTCCGGCCGTCGGACCAGGGGACGTACTCGTGCGGCATCCAGTCCTTGGTGACCTTGAGGTGCCGGTTGAGCTCCGTCTCCACCACCTCTTCCAGCGCGTAGAGCAGCCGCGCGTCGGTCCACCCTGTCGAGCTGCCGAGGTGGGGAGAGGTGAGCGTCACGGGAACTCCTGGGGACGGAGAGAGGGCATACGGGATTACCTACGGATTCGTAGGTTACGAGACCGTAGGTTAAGGCCCCGTAAGGCCTCGGCCAAGCCCGAACGGGCGATGTCCGGTTACGTTGCGTTATGTGCGCTGCTGGTGGCGGTGCACGGAGAGGCAGGTCACGGTCCCGGGCATGCCGAACGTGGCGTGATCACGGCTACTGAGAGCAGGCGGCCGGCCGCCGCGGCGTGCGCCGCGAAGGCCGGCGCGCCGTGCGCCGCGACCGCCCCTCGCGGACGTCACCGAACCGCCTGGGCGACCTCCTCCGGGCTCGTCGGCCGCAGCTCGCCGTCGAGGACCAGCCAGCGGGTGATCCCCAGCGACTCCAGGAACGGAACGTCGTGGCTCGCGACGACCAACGCCCCTTCGTACGCCTCCAGCGCGGCCGTCAGCTTCCGCACCGAGGCCATGTCCAGGTTGTTGGTCGGCTCGTCCAGCATCAGCAACTGCGGGGCCGGCTCTGCGAGCAGCAGCGCAGCCAGGGTCGCGCGGAAGCGCTCCCCACCCGACAGCGTCCCGGTCGGCCGGTCCGCCCGCGCGCCCTTGAACAGGAACCGCGCGAGCCGCGCCCTGACGGTGTTCGCCGTCGCCTCGGGCGCGAACCGGGCCACGTTGTCCACCACGCTCAGCCCGTCGTCGAGGACGTCGAGCCGCTGTGGCAGGAACCGGAGCGGCACATGGGTCTCGACTGTGCCGGCGACCGGCTCCAGCTCTCCGGCGATCGTCCGCAGCAGGGTCGACTTGCCGGCGCCGTTCCGCCCGACGAGCGCGACCCGCTCCGGTCCACGCAGCTCGAACTCGCCGTCGACCCGGGCGCCGTACCGCAGTTCCAGCTCGCTCAGTCGCAACACCTCGCGGCCGGGATGGACCTTGGTGCGCGGCAGCTCGATCCTGATCTCGTCGTCGTCCCGTACCGCCTCCTCCGCCAGGTCGAGCCGCTCCCGCGCCTCCGCCAGCCGCTCGGTGTGCAGGGCGCGGTGCTTGCCCGCCGACACCTGGGCGGCGGCCCTGCGGTTGTTGGCGACGATCTTCGGTACGACCTTGTTCTCGAAGCTCTTCTGGCCGTATCGCCTGCGCCGAGCCAACTTCATCTGAGCGTCCGAGAGTTCGCGCTTCTGACGCTGGACGTCGGCCTCGGCGACCCGCACCATCCGCTCCGCCGCCTCCTGTTCGGCCGCGAGCGCCTCCTCGTAGGCGGAGTAGGTGCCGCCGTACCAGGTCACCTCGCCCTCGCGCAGATCGGCGATCTGGTCGACACGCTCCAGGAGTTGACGGTCGTGACTCACCACGACCAGCACGCCCGACCAGGCGTCCACCGCCTCGTAGAGCCGGGCGCGGGCATGCAGATCGAGGTTGTTGGTCGGCTCGTCCAGCAGCAGGATGTCCGGCCGGGCGAGCAGCAGCGCCGCGAGCCGCAGCAGGACCGACTCGCCGCCGGACACCTCGCCGATGGTCCGGTCGAGACCGATGTGCCCGAGCCCCAGCTGGTCGAGGGTGGCGCGGGCCCGTTCCTCCACGTCCCAGTCGTCGCCGACCGCCGCGAAGTGCTCCTCCGCCACGTCGCCCGCCTCGATGGCGTGCAGCGCGGCACGGGTCGCCGCGATCCCGAGGGCCTCGTCGACCCGCAACGCGGTGTCGAGGACGAGGTTCTGCGGGAGGTAGCCGACCTCGCCGACCGTACGGATCGTGCCCTCGGCGGGGGTCAGCTCACCCGCGAAGAGCTTGAGGAGCGTCGACTTGCCGGAGCCGTTCAGGCCGACCAGTCCGGTGCGGCCGGGGCCGACCGCGAGCCGGAAGTCGTCCAGGACCTGGGTGCCGTCCGGCCAGGAGAACGAGACGGAGGAGCAGGTGAGGAAAGTGGGATGGGTCGCCATGGGGCCTCCCTGTTGCATGAGCGTGGGCTGGGGGCAACGGGTGAGACACCGGGGCGCGGGCAGGCGGGAACGCTCGTACGCCGAGGGCGAAGACGGCACACGCGGCGCTGCGTGAAGCAGCTCAGGGCACGCGCGGCACGGTGTCTCGCATCCTCAGACGAGCAACGGCCTTCTCCGATCGGGCGACAACAGGGCCAGTCAGGACGGTACGCCTGGGGCCGAGTGGCGGCAATCGAATTGTTCGGGCGGGGCGGACGCGCGCGGCGGGGCGGTCGGGGCCGGCGTGATGCCCGCGCGGCGGGGCGGTCAGTCGTCCAGGAGCTGTGCCAGATCCTGGTCCCAGTCCAGGTACTGATGCTCGCGCCCCGCCGGTACCAGATGCTGCGAGCGCTTCAGGAAGTGCCGCAGCTCGGACGTGCGGACATGCACCACGGCCACGCCCTCGGGCGCGTGGAACTCGACGACGGTGCGGTCGTAGCCGTACGGACGCACCCGGACGTCCCCGAGCCCGGCCGGCCCGTCCACGCCCTCGGCGAGCAGCTCGCGCGCGAAGGCCCACGACACCTCGACGCCTTCCAGCGTCGCGGGCGGCGGGAAGGCCATGCTCACCGCGAAGGGATCCTCGCGGTCGTACCGCAACGTGGCGGGGACGGTTTCCATCCGGGGAGCGGATGCGACCAGACGGGCCTGAACGGCCTGCTCGATGACGGTGGACAAGGCCAGCTCCTGTCGCGCGGCTTCGGTTCCTGACGTCTCCCTGACGCAAGGAAAGACGAACGACGGGGCCGGAACGTGCACTGGAGGGTCACGTGACCTGTGTCACCGCCGCATGGCCCACGAGGCGCTCTGGACGGGGTCCACGGGGTGGGCTAGCTTCCGGCGCCATGACGTCCAAGGGGAAGACGAGACGAATGGTGTCGGCGGGACTGAGCGCGGCGGCCCTCGCGCTGGCGCTGACGGCCCCCGCGCACGGCACGCCGCGGTCCGCACCGGACGCGGAGGCTCCGTTCGAGGCGCACGGTGCCGGCTGGCAGCTGACGGAGACCGGCACCGACGCCCGCTTCCGCGGGCTCGCGGCCGTCGACCGCAGGACCGCCTGGGCCGCGGGCTCGAAGGGGACGGTGCTGCGCACCACGGACGGCGGCCGGAGCTGGCGGAACGTCTCGCCGCCCGGCGCGGGGGAGCTGGAACTCCGCGACGTGGAGGCCTTCGACGCCCGGCGCGCCGTGGTCCTCGCGATCGGGGAGGGCGAGGCGTCACGGGTCCTGCGCACCGACGACGGCGGCGCGACCTGGACGGAGTCCTTCCGCAACACCGACCCGCGGGCCTTCTACGACTGCATCACGTTCTTCGACCACCGGCACGGACTCGCCATGAGCGACCCCGTGGACGGGAAGTACCGCATCCTCTCCACGCGGGACGGCGGCCGGTCCTGGGCGGTGCTGCCGGACGCGGGGATGCCGGCCGCGCTGCCCGCTGAGGCCGGATTCGCGGCGAGCGGGCAGTGCCTGGTCTCCTCCGGGCCGAGGGACGTCTGGCTGGCGACCGGCGGCGGGGCGACCGCACGCGTGCTGCACTCCCGCGACCGGGGGCTGAACTGGACCGTCACCGAGACGACCGTCCCGGCGGGCGACCCGGCGCGGGGCGTCTTCGGGCTCGCCTTCCGCGACCGTACGCACGGGCTCGCGGTCGGCGGCGACTACCGCAAGGACC
Organism: Streptomyces sp. NPDC057271; assembly: GCF_042668715.1. NCBI lineage: Bacteria > Bacillati > Actinomycetota > Actinomycetes > Kitasatosporales > Streptomycetaceae > Streptomyces > Streptomyces sp. NPDC057271. The sequence continues at coordinate 455 of NZ_JBHUYJ010000025.1, read as the reverse complement.
AGCCGTCGCCGCAGGCGGCCGCGGTCACCGGGGACGGCGGACGCCGGTGGAGCGCCGCCACGGCCCCGCCGCCCGCGTACCGCTCGGGTGTGGCCTGGCTCCCGCACTCCTCCTCGGCCGCTCTCGCGGTCGGCCCGACCGGGACGGACCTGACGACCGACGGCGGCCACACCTGGCGGACCGTCGACACCGGCTCGTACGACACGGTCGACTGCACGCGGGACGGCGCGTGCTGGGCCTCCGGCGAGCAGGGGCGCATCGCCCACCTCGGCAGGCGCTAGCGGGGGCTGGGGCGTGTCGTCAAAGTCCCGTCTGCCCGGCGCTACTTTGACGACACTCCCTAGTGTTCTGAGTCTGGAATTCTGTTTAGATGTAGGCTTTCGGTATGGCGATGGGGCGGCCGAAGGCCGAGTTGGTGCTGACCGATGAGGAGCGGGCCGCGCTCGAGGGCTGGG